>QKGY01000181.1 GCA_003250235.1 Desulfuromonadaceae bacterium | reverse complement strand
AAAAGTCATCTTCTGGACCATTCGCCAACCCCGTTTCTCGACGGCTCGCGCCGTGTCCTCAATCACCCGGTCGAGACCGTGCCCCTGCGGATACAGCAAGGCAACGCGTGGGTTTGACGTGTCGATCCGTTTATCAACGGCCCTGAGCAGAGCCCTGAGCTGTTCGGACAGCCCGGGGTAGAGGTAGAAGATATTGCGGTTGTCGGAATAGCTGCTTTGCGTAAAGAGGGAGAAGGGACCGATCAGGGAGATGTCCTTTTCGTACAGTGCCGAATACAGCTCGATCTCGGCTCCCGGCAGAAAAGCGCCGAGCAGGGCGAAGGGCTCTTGCCGGTCGATCCAGGACATGATCGAGGCGGCATCGGCTTTCTCCTGCGAACCAGGATAGATGACCAGTTCCAATTTGCGACCGTAGAGGCCTCCTTGTTGGTTGATTTTGCTGAAATAGGCGCGCATCACTCCCCGCATGGAGGCCGCCATGCCAGCCAGGGGTCCTTCCTCGGCAAGCAGTGTGCCGATGCGGATAGTGTCATCGCTGACCCCGGGAACGGCGACCTCGCCCAAGACCTTCAGGAAGGCGACGAGGTCGTCGAGGGCCTGCTCCGAGAGATCGTAGAGGGGCATGGAAGGGTCGGCAGTGCCACCGCCCGGATAGTCTCCATAGAGGAGGAACCACTTGAGGCTTTCTTCGTTAAAAGGAGGGTGCTTCTGGCCGCCGTAAGCCTTGGTCAGGAATTTCCAGGTGATGTTGGCAGGAACGACGCCGCTTTCCGGCCTGCCGCTGCCGTCGTAACCGTGACAGGAGGCGCAGTTGGAGGTGGTTGCCGATATCGTCAAACGCTCGCCGCCAAACCCGAAATAGGCGGGGATCGGCTCACCATTGACGTCCCTACCGCTGAAATAGATCTGTTTCCCCCGCTCCTGCTGGGGGGTGAGGGTTGCCGCCAACAGCGCATCGGGATAAAGACCGAGACCTAGGATGAGCAGCAAAACCCTAAAAACCCATGGCCGCAATGGGGCGCAGGGGAACAGCGTCATCGGCTCGCCTCGCCCTTGTCCTGCAGGAGCTCCTCCAAGTGCATCAGGAGATCCTCGGCCTGGGCCGCGGGAGAGGCTTTCATCCATAGGCCGGTGTTCAGATTGCCCAGATGGTAGACTCCCAGGTGGGACTCCACATTTTCCACATACTGGCCCAGCCTGTAGTTGACCCAGTTGACGTTTTCCGGCTTGCCTGTCAAGAAAATCCAGCCGGGCTGAGGGTCGAAAACCTTGGCGTACTCTCGGATCTTCTCCGGGGTATCCCGCTGCGGGTCGATGGTGAGGGTGATGAAAAAGACGTCCCTGCCCATTCTCTCCCCCAGAAGCTTCTGAAGGCGGGAAAGAATCAGGTTCTGACGCGGGCTAATCGAAGGGCAATTGACGTAAAAACCGGTGACGAGCACCACCTTCCCCTCAAGGACATCGCGGTAAAAGCGGACAGACCGCCCCTCATGGGTCACGAGAGGCAGGTCGGTGAAATACTGCCGGTCCCTTTCAGGGTCTCCGGGGCGGGCCTGGGCGGCGGCAGGCGAGGCAAGCGCGAGGGCGAGGGCCGCCATAACCGACAGTTGCAACAGCCCCGAAAGCGCAGGTGCGGATTTCATCTGCAATGGGGGCTCCTATTCCGATGCGGCGCGAGCCGCCTGGAATTCCAGAAGGGTCGCCTTGACCAAGTCGGCAGAAGGAAAACCGTACAGACGGACCCATACCCCTCGGCGGCCATCGACGACAAAGATTGCGGGGGGATGGTTGGCAATGTCGGGAGTGTAGACCT
>QKGY01000285.1 GCA_003250235.1 Desulfuromonadaceae bacterium | reverse complement strand
CTCATCCGTTGGTTGAGCTTGATTCTTCGAATTAAACGAAAAGATGCTGCCCCGATAGGGAGCAGCCTCTTTTCGTTTTAACTAGCAAGCGTTTGTTTAACGCTTATTTGTTTCTGGCCCACTTGGGGTTGCTCATAGGATCGCCTTTGTAACCAAGGGCTTTCCAGTCCATGCGGCCGTTGTCGCCATGGCAGTCGAGGCAGCTGAGGGCGTCCTCTTTGGGAGATACCATGTGGTCGATACGCCAGTACATGGTGGTGGGGGCAAAGCCGTAGGAGCCGCTGTAAGCCAGGCCTGTGCCGTCCATGCCGATCTTGATGGAGCGCTGCCAGTCGAAGGTCGACCAGAAGCCATTCGGGCCATAGATATGGTTGGTGATGAAGTAGTTGTTCTTGGTGTCGTAAACCTGTTTGCCCGTGTGAACCTTGAAGGGATGGATCTTGGCGGTTTTGTCCTTGATGCTGCCTTCAGGATAGGACATGCGGGTCGGTTGGGTGGGATCCATCTTGTCGCCACGCATATACACTTCGGATTTGCCGTTGAACCAGGCGTAGGTGGGAACCACATTGGTTGCCCAGGTCTGGGTGCCGACGGTTTTCTTGTATTTCACGGTTTTGCCATCGACGTTGCCCGGAGGGGTGTCCTGACCAGCGGTGGACCAGTCCCAATCCATCTGGGTCGGCAGTTCTTTAGCAAAGTAGGGGATGTGGCAGGTCTGGCAGGCTACGGTTGCAGCGTGTTTGTTCAGACGGGACTCTTTGTGGGGAGCTGCATCGTGGCACTGCTCGCAGCCGATAGCGTTGAAGCCGTCGGGAGAGCTGACCATGGCAGCGCCTTTGACCAGGTGCTTCTCGGTGACGTGGCAAGCCTGGCACTGGAAGTCGTTGCCGTCGGGGGACATATGGACGTCGATGTGGCGGTCGGGGAACTCGAGGGAGGAGTCGAGGTCGCCGTGCTTGACGCCGTCGCCGCCGCCGCCATCAAAGTGGCAAGCGCCGCAGGTGACGCGGCTGGGTTCGCCAACGCTCTTGGCAACAGCCAGGATGTCCACATGCTCGGTGGGCCAGCCGGAGTTGTCGCCGTCTTTATGATAGGTGCCGGTGGTGTCATGGCAGGCAAGGCAGTCGATCTTGGTTTTGTCGGTGAAATCAAAAGTTTCGTCAGCCCAGCCGTAGCTGATGTGACATTCGCTGCAGTGAACCCGGTTGGTTTCGGTAGAGGTACAGAAGTTGTTGAAGCCTTTCTTTTTGCCGGCGGCAATTTCACGGCCGTCAACTTTCTGCAGACGCTCCCAGGTCCAGTGGGGGGTTTTCATGAGGTCAAGGGCTTCGTCGTCATGGCAGGTCAGACATTTTTTGGTGACGTCTGTGGCGTCTTTGAAAGGGCCGGTGATGATTTTCGAGTGGTCCATGGCAAAGGCAGGCAAAGCCATGAGGCAAATCAAGGCGAGGAGCAGGGCCGAGAGGGGTTTTGCATTGCTTCGTTGCTGCATTGTGTTACCTCCGATTCCGTTGTTGAA
This sequence comes from Desulfuromonadaceae bacterium, assembly GCA_003250235.1. Taxonomy (GTDB): domain Bacteria; phylum Desulfobacterota; class Desulfuromonadia; order Desulfuromonadales; family SZUA-540; genus SZUA-540. The sequence continues at coordinate 5,534 of QKGY01000285.1, read as the reverse complement.
ATAATGCGGCAGGCTCTCCCGTAAAGCCTCTGCCGCCGTTCCCTCCATGCAAATTAGAAATTTACCACATTTGTAAAGGCATCATGGGGTTCTAGCATTTTTGGGCGGTGGTGTCAATCCTTAATAGATATATTCGGAACTGGGTATAGAGGGAGAAGGGGGACGCGTTTCCGATGTCGAATAGCATATCAGGGTTGTCGTGAATTTTACCAGAGCAGGCTTGAATTTTACAAATTAAAGGGGCAAAATTATCACTCGTCTTTAATTTTATTTCTTCAGTCCGAGACAGGGGAGAGATCATGGCACTAGAATCTATCAATCCGGCAACAGGGGAACTGCTCGAAACCTTTGAGGAATGGTCGCAGGAAAAGACGGCGGGCGTTATTGACGAGGTGAATCGGGCTTGGCTGGCGTGGCGTGAAACGTCTTTCTCGCACCGTTCCAAACTTATGAAAGCCGCAGCTGCCGTACTGCGCCAGAATGCCGGCGAATATGCGCGCATCATGGCTCTCGAGATGGGCAAACCCCTCACCGATGGCAAGGGCGAGGTCGAGAAATGCGCCTGGGTGTGCGATTACTATGCGGAGAACGCCGAAACCTTCCTGGCGAATGAGCCGGTGGCGAGCGACGGGTCGAAATCCTATGTTGCGTTTCGCGCGATCGGAACGGTTCTCGCTGTCATGCCGTGGAATTTTCCGTTCTGGCAGGTCTTCCGGTTTGCCGCACCCGCGCTGATGGCCGGCAATACGGGGGTGCTCAAGCACTCTTCCAACGTGCCGCGTTGTGCCCTGGCCATTGAAGAGGTTTTTCAAAAAGCCGGCTTCCCGGAAAATGTTTTCCGCACGTTGATGATCGGCTCTTCGAAGGTCGATGCCGTGATCGAGAACGATCACATCAAAGCGGTGACACTTACGGGCAGCGACATCGCCGGGCGCAAGGTCGCGGCCAAGTCGGGGCAAATGCTGAAAAAAACGGTCATGGAACTCGGCGGCAGCGATCCCTTTATCGTTCTTGCCGATGCCGATCTGGATGTCGCGGCTGGCGTGGCCGCCAGGGCCCGCTGCATCAATTCCGGTCAGAGCTGTATCGCCGCCAAGCGTTTCATCGTGGTTGATGCGGCCTATGACGCCTTTCTCGCCAAGTTTGTCAAAGCCATGGAGCTTCTGCGGGTGGGTGACCCCCTGGACGAAACCACGCAGGTTGGCCCCCAGGCCCGCGAAGACCTCATGTTGGAGCTTCACGGCCAGGTGACGGGCTCGATTGGCAAAGGGGCGAAGGCCGTTCTTGGCGGGGCTCCTCTCAAGAGGGCCGGCTATTTCTATCCGCCGACGGTTCTGGTGGATGTGAAGCCCGGCATGCCGGCTTACCACGAGGAATTCTTCGGGCCGGTGGCCTCGGTCATCCGGGTCAAGGACGCGGAGGAAGCTCTTGCCGTGGCCAACAGCAGCCCCTTTGGCCTGGGCGGGTCCGTATGGAGCAAGGACGTGGCCAAGGGAGAGGCGGTGGCTGCCCGCGTGGAGTCCGGCGCCGTCTTTGTCAACGGGATCGTCAAGAGCGATCCGCGCCTGCCCTTCGGCGGTGTGAAGATCTCCGGTTATGGCAGGGAGCTGTCCCATTACGGGATCAAGGAGTTCGTCAATATTCAGACCGTTTGGATTGCCTGAGAAAACACGTATGTAGGGAGTCCCTGCTGAATCCGGGGATCCCCCGGTTGAAAATCTACGGTTGCATGTAATGAAGGCAGGTCTTCCGGGAGAGGGCCTGCCTTTGCTTCGACGCGAAGTTTTTTGGATCAAATTGTGAGTCCTTTGGGCGATCTGTCCCTCAGGGTGAGGTGTATATGTCCCTTCGTTGTTTCATGGTTGCTCTCCTCGTTGCATTTTTTGCCGGTCCGTGCCTGGCGGATACGCCGGTCGATCCTCAGGTCATCCGTGCGGAAATTCGCCAGGTTGTCGATTCCGGCGGGTGGGATCGGGGCCAGCTCTCTATGGGACCGTCTCTTTCGCAGTTTTATGCCGCCAGGGATTATGCGCCGGGATGGGTGGGGTCCCAGGGGGCGGGAGAGCAGGCGCATGAGATCCTCGATATTTTTCGGGGAGCCGCCGAGGACGGGCTCTGTCCCGAGGATTACCACCTGCGCGAGCTGGAGAGCTTTTTCGTTTACGAGGCAGATTCCCGCAAATTCCACCTTCCCCTCGATCCTTCCTGGATGGCGCGGTTCGATATCGTTCTGACCGATGCCGCCTTGTTGTATGCTACCCACCAGATTCAGGGGAGGGTGGATCCGGCCACGGTGCACGATGGATGGAACGCATCCCCCAGAAAAGCGGATGTCGCCAAACTTCTCCAATACGCCCTGGATGGCAACAGGCTGACCGCCGTTTTGGCCGACCTCTCGCCGCCGCACCGAGGTTACACCCAGCTCAAGGAGTCCCTTGCCGGACTTCGTCGTCTCGCCGCGTTCGGGGGGTGGTTGCCGTTGCCCGGAGGGCCAACCCTTCGCCCCGGAGATACGGACCCGCGGGTGGTTGCTCTCAAGAGGCGCCTGCTGATGGAGGGGGACCTGCCCCTGACCGCGGCATTGGCCAGCCCCGTGCTCGATCGCGATGCGGTGATGGCGTTGCGTTTATGGCAAAAGCGTCACGGTCTGACGGCAGACGGGGTGCTGGGCGCCCAGACCCTCGCGGAACTCAATATCCCCGTCGAGGAGCGCATCCGCCAGATCGAACTGAACATGGAGCGTTGGCGGTGGCTGCCCAAAAGCCTGGGGAAGACCTACATTCTGGTCAATATCGCCGATTTCAGACTGTCGGTCGTTGAAAACGATGCCGTCGTGCTTACCATGCCCGTTGTCGTGGGCACGGCTTACCGGAAAACGCCTGTCTTTTCAGGCTATATGACCTACCTGGAATTCGCCCCTTACTGGCATGTGCCCCCCACGATCCTGCGCGAAGACAAGCTGCCGCTGATCAAAGCGGATCCGGGCTGGATGGAAAAGAATCATTACGAGCTCATCCCCACGACGAAAGAAGCGCTTCAGCAACTGGAGTTGAGCGAAATCGACTGGAAAGAGATGGACGCGAAGAATTTTCCGGGGATTTTGCGGATGAAGCCCGGCCCCTGGAATCCTTTGGGGCGGGTGAAATTCATGTTTCCGAACCGCTATGCCGTCTATCTGCACGACACCCCGGACCGTCATCTCTTTGCGCGCAACGTCCGGTCTTTCAGCTCGGGGTGTATCCGTATCGAGCGCCCCGTGGACCTGGCGCAATTTCTTCTGGAGGGGACTCCCTGGGATTGCGATCGCATTCTCGATCTACTGGACGGCACGAGTCCGGTGCGGGTGAAGTTGCCGCGGGCGGTTCCGGTGCACCTGCTCTACTTTACCTCGTGGGTGGACGAGCACGGCATCCTGCAGTTTCGCAGGGATCCATATTGGCGGGACATGGGCCTCGAGTGGGCCCTCAAGACGGCGCCGGCCGCGGAGCGGTTGCCCCGATCCTAGAGCAGGTTCTTGAGCCAGCCGAAGGCGACGACGGTTCCCAGCGCCGAGCCCAGCGACGAAAAGAGAAAAACCAGCAGGACCCGGGTCATGCGGTTTTTCCACCATCCTTTTACGGTTGCCAGATCATCGCCGACATTTTCCATGTCTTTGACCGACGGCGGTACGATAAAGGCCTGCACCAGTCCGGTGACGAAACCGGCGCCGATCGTCGGATTGAGCGATGTGATGGGGGCGGCGATAAAGGCCGAGACGATGGTCAGCGGGTGGCCGAGGGCGAGAATCGTCCCGAGCGAAGCCAGGATGCCATTGGCCAGAACCCAGGCGACGGCGGCCCCGGCAATCTTCTCGCGGTCTCCAAAGAAAAAACCGGCCACGAAGAGCGCAAAGACGATGGCTGGGATCAGCCAGGGAACGATTTTGGAAAATCCCGATTTCTCGGGGATGGTGGATATCTCGGCAATGCGCGAAGGGTCGTCTTCCTGGTGAAGCTGACGGACGATGCCCGGAAGGTGGGCGGCACCGACAACGGCCACCACCTTGTCGCCGGGAGCCTGGCGGATGTGGTGGGCCATGTAGAGATCCCGCTCGTCAACCAGGATGGTTTTAACCGACGGCAGCAGGGTAGACATCTCGTCGAGCATGGCCGAGAGGGTATCCGTTTGCCGCAGGCGGGCGAGCTCTTCTTCGTCCAGTTTCTGATCTTCGAACACGCTGGCGAGAAGAGTGCTGACCAACTGCATTTTCTTCCACAGGCCGGTTTTCCTCCAGGCCCGCAGCAGAGTGGTGCGGATCTCCCGGTCGACCAGCCGGACCGCGATCCCTTTCTCTTCGGCGAGGGAGGCCGCTTCCGCCAGTTCGGCGCCGGGTTTCACTCCGGTGTGCAGGCCCATGCGTTTCTGGAAAGAGGCCAGGACCAGATTGGCCAGAAGAAAAGGGCCCTGGCCCTTTTTCAGCACCTGGATGAGGTTGAGGGAGTGCCAGCGGTTCGGGTCGCGAAGAGACTGGTATCTCTGGGAATCGAGTTCCACGCATACCGTGTCGGGGGCCTGGGTTTCAATGACCTGGCGAACCGTCTCCACGGATTCCTGGGATATATGGGCGGTGCCGACGAGGATGATCTCCTTGCCGTCGATCTGAACTACGGTGGTTGCTTCGGGCATCGTATCGGGCATGGTGTTCTGCTGTCCTTCTCGTTGAGGGATGGGCTGCCATCCTAACACAACAACCGGGGCGGGTGTAGTGCTTTCCTTCCCGTGCGGCAAAGCGCCACGGGATCGGGAAAAGAAAAAAGCGCCAGGCTGTGCCGGCGCTTTTTCACAGGTGCTCTCCACTCCGTCCGTGGGTCGTTCGGCCACTCAGCGAGTACCGACAACGTGGGCTCCCTTGTAACCACTTTAGGCGTCCCACTCTAATGTGGGCAGGCTCACCGCAGTCCTGAAGGAATCCCGAAATTTCATTATTCCGCCTGGGCGTTCTGACCTACACCTGACGGGTAGAGAGCAAACACGCGATTGAACTCAGTATAAAAAAAAGCACATCGTCAAACAAGGAAAAAGTGCGGAGACGAGCCGTCGTTGCCGCAGGAACCCTGAATGCCACAAGCGAGGGCCGCTTTGTACGTACGGTTTCCGCTGCCGGGTTGCTCAAGGAATTATCAATAGCGGTTAATTATTAGACAGGCTTAGCGCCCTGAGGCAGCTTTCCCGGCTGCGGAGTCTTTGTTTTTTAACCGCTTTGTACGGTATCCGCCTTGTGGCATACCTTGTGCGTATTCAAACGGGGATTCATTTCAATAACCTGAACGGAAGAGGTTCATGCCGGCATCATCCGACGTGCAACGCGACAAACTGATGAAAGCCTTGGTGGATATCGGTCAGGAACTGACCTCCACCCAGGAGCTCGACGAATTGCTCGACAGGATTCTTCGCATCTCGCGGGAGATTTTCTGCTTTCAGAATGCGATCATCCGTCTGCTCGATTTCGAGCGCGGCGTTCTCGAGACGGTTGCCTCCTACGGCTATACGCCCGA
>QKGY01000205.1 GCA_003250235.1 Desulfuromonadaceae bacterium | reverse complement strand
AATATCGACCTTCAGCGTGTTTCCCAGAAAGAGGATGGCGATCACCCCGCAGATCAGCAGGGCCGTTATGGTACAGAGCGTGATGGCGATGCTGACGAGCCGGGCGCGGCGCGAGAGAATGGCGAGCTCCGTCTCCGTCGAAGGATTCACGTGTCCGGGCACGACCTTGCTTTTAAGAACGCGCGTGCGGTCCACGACGCGCCCCAGCCGGTTGGTCATGACGGAGAGCAGGGTGCCGATGCCGGTGAGGAGAAAGACCGGCGCGACGGAGAGCTGGATGATATGGGCGATGGCGGTGATACCGGACTCTTCTTGCATAGAAGCCCCTCCCTTCGGTGGCGGGACGCGGGACATGCGTCCCGGAAGAGGTCCTGCGGCTGTTTGCATGCGACTTACAGTGTACTACGCATCCGTGGCGGCGACAGGAATCCCGAGGGAAATCAGCGGAAAAAATGCGCCAAGGCGGGTGCGGCCAGGACATTGAGCAGCCCGCTGAGCACCATGACCAGGCCGGCGATGGTGCCCGCCTCCGCATCGATGAGATGCGCCTTGGCCGTCCCCGCCCCGTGGGCACCCATTCCGAACAGCGCCCCCCGGGAAAAAACCGAGCGCAGCGGCAGAATCTGCAGCAGCCCTTCGCCGATGGCGGCGCCGAGCACGCCGGTAATCACCACGAAGACCGCCGTCAGCCCCGGCACCCCGCCGATATCGCCGGAAACCGTCATGGCAAAAGGCGTGCTGATGGATCGGGGCAGCAGGCTCAGCAGGATGCTCTGGTTGAGTCCGAGCAGCCTGGCCAGCCCCCAGGAGGAAACGATCGCCGTGCCGCTGCCCACGGTGACCCCTACGACCAGAAGCGCCCAGTTCTGCCGGATCAGCGTCCGCTTTTCGTAAATAGGGATCGCGAAGGCGACGGTCGCCGGGGCCAGCAGGGAAACCAGCCAGTGCGTGGCGCGGATATATTCCTGGTAGGTCGCGTGCAGCCCCAGGGCGGCCAGGATCAAAAGGACCGGGGCGATCAGCAGCGGAGACGCCCACCAGCGCGGAGCGCGGCGATAAACGGCTTTGCCCACCCGATACAGGGCGATGGTCAGTGCGGACCAGAACAGGGACATCCATAGCGTATTAGTCAGCGACATGGGACGGTCCTTTGCGGAGCAGGCTCCAGCGATAGCACAGGTCGATCACCAGGGCCGTGACGACCATGACGATCACGGTGCCGAGCAGGATCACCGTCAGGATTTTCAGCCCTTCGAGTTCGAGAAGCTCTGGGTGATCCAGCACGGCGAGAACGGCGGGGACGAAAAAGAGCAGCATCTCGGCGATAAACCATTGGGCCCCTTTGCGCACCGTGCCGAGGCGCAGCCGCTTGCTCCCCAGGGAGATCAGCAGAAGCGCCAAGCCGGCAATCGCCCCGGGCAGCGGCAGGCCCGTCACCCGCACGATCCCTTCCCCGGCCAACCAGAACGCCAGAATGATTCCCACCTGGTACAGAAAATTCGCCCGACAGTGACGCCGCAAGACAACGGAGAGATTTTTTCTCATGGAAGGGTCCTTTCTTTATTCCCTGTCTTGGATCATAGGGCGAACTGTGATATTCGTAAAATGAATTTATCGACTTAATTCTATTCAAAAAAGGAATGAGTATGGACGTGAGAGCGCTGCGGATGTTTGTCGAGGTGGTCCGGCAGGGGGGATTTTCCAACGCCGCCCGGACCGTATTCGCGACCCAGTCGACCGTCAGCAAGGCGGTCAAACAGCTTGAAGACGAGCTGGATCTCCAGCTCCTCGAACGGCTCGGCCACCGCAGCCGCATGACCCCTGCCGGAGAGAT
>QKGY01000465.1 GCA_003250235.1 Desulfuromonadaceae bacterium | reverse complement strand
AGACGGGCCAGAAGCGGTCCGAGCACCAGAACCGACGCTCGCATAGTACGCACCAGATCGTAGGGCGCTTCGGCACTCTTGATTTCCCCGGCATCGATGGCGAAGGTGCCGTTTTCCCGGGTTACGCGGGCACCAAGAATGGTTAGAAGCTTTTCCACCGTATCGATGTCGCGCAGGTGGGGCACGTTACGAACCCGATGTTCCCCTTCGGCGAGAAGGGTTGCAAACAGCAGAGGCAGGGCGGCATTTTTGGCGCCGCTGACCTGAACCTCTCCTTTGAGGCGATGACCGCCATGAATGACTATTTTTTCCACCGTCTGAATCCGTCTCTAATAAACATTTCCCCCCGTCAGACCATCGACGGTCAGGGTCTTCGTCCACCGACCACCCGGGGGATCCCGGCATAATCGTCACGCACAAAGGTTTCGCATAACCCGGCCTGCTCCAGCAGGTGAACGACCTGTTCCGCCTGCCCGGCGCCGACCTCCATCAGCAACCACCCTCCCAAAGTCAGCCTGTCCTCAGCCTGGCAGGCCAGGGCCCGGTAACAATCGAGGCCGTCCGCTCCGCCGGCAAGGGCGCCATGGGGTTCATGGTCCCTGACCTCCGGCATCAGTGCGGGCACCTCGTTTTCCGGAATATAGGGAGGATTCGACACGATCAGGTCGTATTCCCCCTCGGGCAGCTCGAAGAGATTGCCGCGCTGAAAATCGATCCGCCCATCCACCCCGTTGAGACAGGCATTGTCTCGGGCGGTCTGCAAGGCCTCCTGGCTGCAGTCCAGAGCCACCACCCGAACGTCACGGCGTTCATGGGCCAGCGCGATGGCAATGGCGCCGCTACCGGTGCCGACATCCAGGATTCTTGCTTCTGCGCCGATCCGCTTCAGCGACTCCTCCACCAGGATTTCGGTATCCTGCCGGGGGATGAGAACCGACGGATTGACTTTCATGGGAAGCGACCAGAACTCGGTTCGCCCCAGGATATATTGAAGGGGCTCCCGTTTGGCGCGTCTCTTGACCAGCTCCCGAAAGATACCGAGTTCCTCAGGGTCCATGGGGCGGTCGTAGTTGAGATAGAGCCCCACCCTGTCGAGTCCGAGCGCAGAGGACAGCATAAGTTCTCCGTCCAGCCGGCCGTTTTCAACCCCGGCCTGATCCAGATAGCCCGCCGTCCACTTCAGTACCTTGAGCACGGTCCAGGTTTCGGCCAATCTTACGCCTCCTGATTGGCCATACCCGCCGCCTGGTAATGGGTGGTCAGGGCATCGACGATTTCGTCGATATCCCCCTGCATGATCCCCTCCAGGCGATACAGGGTCAGCCCGATGCGATGATCGGTGCAACGTCCCTGGGGAAAGTTGTAGGTGCGGATACGCTCGCTGCGATCGCCGCTGCCTACCTGGCTTTTTCGGTCGGCTGCCATCTTGGCGTTCTGCTCGGCCTGCATGGCATCGAGGATTCTGGACTTGAGAACCTTCATCGCCTTGGCTTTGTTTTTGTGCTGCGACTTCTCGTCCTGACAGGCCACGACCACCCCGGTCGGGAGGTGCGTGATGCGCACCGCCGATTCGGTCTTATTGACGTGCTGTCCGCCCGCTCCGGAAGCCCGATACACGTCAATGCGCAGATCGGTAGGATCGATTTCGAGATCGACATCCTCGGCCTCAGGCAGAACCGCCACGGTGCAGGCCGATGTGTGGATGCGCCCCTGCGCCTCGGTCTCGGGTACCCGCTGAACCCTGTGCGTACCGCTTTCGTATTTGAGGCGGGAGTACACACGCTGGCCGCTGATCATGGCGATGACTTCCTTGAAGCCCCCCGCTTCGGACTCGCTGGCGCTCATGAGTTCGACCCGCCAGCCTTTCTCGTCGGCATAGCGGCAGTACATCCGAAAGAGATCACCGGCGAACAGGGCCGCCTCATCCCCCCCCGTTCCCGCACGAACCTCCAGGATGACGTTCTTCTCGTCGTTGGGATCTTTGGGCAGGAGCAGGACCTTCATTTGCTGTTCCAACTCTGCGCGACGCGCTTCAAGGTCCGGCAGTTCAGCCTGCGCCATTTCCCGCACGTCGGCATCGGAGTCTCTCAGCAGCTCCCGATTCCCCTCGATATCCTCGGACACTTTCCGATATTCGCGATATACCTCGACGAGTTCCGAGAGATCGGCGTGTTCCTTGGTCAGCGACCGGAATTTTTCCTGGTTGGACATGACGGACGGGTCAGAAAGAAGCCCCTCCACCTCCTGGAACCGATCGACAACTTCTTCAAGCTTGGCAAACATGGCTCAGCAGCAGACCCTTCAAACAACGTGGCAAAGACGCCCTTCCGACAGGATCAGAGGGCTTCGAATTCTTTACGGACTTCCGCTATCTTGCCGCAGGTCATGGCCCCCTCGGGGCAACTGCCCTGCAGACAGCCCGGCCCGGCCTTGGCAAAAATCAGCGGAGCGACCCCCCGGGCCAGCCGCAACATTTTCACGGCCATCACCCGAATCTCCCACTGAGCCCGGCGGCAACAGCGCAATTCGAAAAAGTGCAGCAGCTCTCGAGCGTTCATGGTCAGGACAATCTTGGTTTCCGCCGCGTTGGGGAGCACAAAACGGGCATCCTCGGCCGGTATTCCCGCTTCCAGCAACTCACGATATACCCGATGGGTCTCGTCGAGCAGGGCGTCGTACCGCTTCTGCAGCTCGGGCTTTTCGGCAATGGTGGGGGGAGTGACCGCGGAAAACCGGTCTTCGTGAGATACGTAGCGCTGGCTCTGCTGCGAATACGACGCCAAGCGGTGGCGCACCAACTGATGCGAGAGCAGGCACGGCTGATGCCTTCGACGCCGAACGTGAGCGAGACATGCTCGAGGACCGAGTAGTGCCCCAGGGAAAGGATCTTGCGAAGCAGTCCTTCCCTGTCGTTGCGACTCTTCTCCATCAGCTCCGCCACGGAGGACGCCGAATAGCAGAGGCGGGCGGCAGCAGCAACGACCTGTTCCGGATCCGGCGTGTGGGTTAACAGCTGGACAAGCATATATCCCTCGACAACCCCTCCGCACCCGGTACGGTGGCAGCCCGAGACGGGGGAGTCACAAGCCTGGCAATTGGGTGGCGAATAAATGGCAATAGACCGGATGGAGTCCACCCGGCCCGAAAAAAAGAAACGGCCCCGGAGGGCCGTCTCCTGCAACAGTTACTTGGAACCGTACTTTTTGCGGAAGCGATCGATGCGGCCGGCGGTGTCGATCAACTTCTGCTTGCCCGTGTAGAAGGGGTGGCAAGCCGAGCAAATCTCGGTGATGATCTCGTCCTTGCGGGTGGAGCGTGCCGCAATGGCATTTGACCGTCACGACATCGTACTTGGGATGGATTCCTTCTTTCATGAATTGACTCCTTGTCGCCTGGCTAGTACAGGCCGGTAATATGGATTGCCTTATCAGGCAAATGGAATAGATATCACTTTCCGGGGAGTCTTGCAAGCGCTTTCTCGACCAACCCCCTAGCGATTCATCGAATCGAGGAACTCCTGGTTGCTCTTGGTCTCGGCCAGCTTCTCCAGCAGAAACTCCATGCTGTCGACAACGTTCATGCTGGAGAGCACCTTACGCAGCAGCCAGATACGCTGAAGCGACGTGGAATCGAGAAGCAATTCCTCGCGCCGGGTGCCCGACTTGTTGATGTCGATGGCCGGGAACGTTCTTTTGTCCACCAGCCGGCGGTCAAGCTGCAACTCCATATTGCCGGTGCCCTTGAACTCCTCGAAGATAACCTCGTCCATCTTGCTGCCGGTATCGATGAGGGCCGTGGCGATGATCGTCAGGCTCCCTCCCTCTTCGATATTGCGGGCCGCCCCGAAAAAACGCTTCGGCTTGTGCAGAGCGTTGGAATCCACACCCCCGGAGAGGATTTTTCCGCTGGGAGGCACTACCGTATTGTAGGCGCGGGCCAGACGGGTGATGGAATCAAGCAGAATCACCACGTCGCGCTTGTGCTCCACCAGGCGACGGGCCTTCTCGATAACCATCTCGGCAACCTGAACGTGGCGGGTTGCGGGCTCGTCAAAGGTGGAGGAAATGACCTCCCCCTTGACCGATCGCTGCATATCCGTCACCTCTTCGGGACGCTCGTCGATCAGCAGGACGATCAGGTAAATTTCGGGATGATTGGTGGTGATGGAGTTGGCGATATTCTGAAGCAGCATGGTCTTGCCGGTGCGGGGAGGCGCGACGATCAAACCGCGCTGACCCTTTCCGATGGGAGCAGCAAGATCCATGACACGCATCGGCAGGTTATCCGGGGTGGTCTCAAGAACAATGCGCTCCTGAGGATAAAGCGGGGTCAGGTTATCGAACAGGGTCTTGTCCCGGGCCACGGCCGGATGCTCGAAATTGACCTCCGATACCTTGAGGAGGGCAAAATACCGCTCGCCTTCCTTAGGGGGGCGTATCTGGCCAGAGACCGTATCGCCGGTCCGCAGGTTAAACCGCCTGATCTGGGAAGGAGAAACATAGATATCATCGGGTCCCGGCAGATAGTTGGCATCAGGGGCCCTCAAAAAGCCGAATCCGTCGGGAAGGATTTCCAGCACCCCCTCGCCGAAAATGGCACCATTTTTTTCCGCCGTCGCATTGAGAATGGCGAAGATGAGGTCCTGCTTGCGCATTCCCGCCGCCCCTTCGAGCTTCAGCTCTTTACCGATCGCCGCCAGATCGGTAATTTTTTTCTCCTTCAGTTCCTTGAGATTCATTTTTTCTCCTTGGCATGACCGCACACAGAAACGGACAGGGGCCGATTCAACACCCTGCGAGATTACCGCGGTATCAACATGCTATGCACTTATGCGATTTTTCGATCTATGTATGTTTTGTTTTATGTATGAGTTTATTAAAGGGAATGGTGATTAAAAGGGCTGGATCGAAAGGGCCTCCCGTCAAGGATTCCGAGAAAGCTGAGCGTACCTACTCCGACTATACGCGACGCGGCTTTCTTTCTATATCAATTGATCCGCTAACCTGGCTGTCCAAATGGAGTGATACGCGAACGATGGCCGGACAATGGGAGATTTGATGGATAAATACTGGTAACCTTCTACTACCTTTACCTTGTGATGTCAATAGCGTTTGTCGATTTCCCCCCGAAGAAAAAGGGCTCCCGTCATGGGAGCCCTCCTTTTTTTCCAAAAGCGTGTCAAGGCTGCACAGAGGCCGGCTGCTGTGCCTGGGGGGCGGGAGCCGAGGTACCGGTCCCCGGAAGCTTGAATGTCCCCGCCTGGAGCTCGCTGGCAATATCAGAAAAAACCCGCTGATAAACCAGGGATTCTTTCCCCCGGCCCAAAAGGCCTCCCACCCTCTCCTGCAGGGTTCGACGGAGCCCGGCCACCGTAATGTTATGGATGACAACCGAGTCGGTCTTATTGTAATAGGCTTCGTCGAAGTCAGGATACTGCAGGGTCAGGAACTCTCTTCCGGGAGGACTGGGATACTCCCAGACAATTTCACCCGCGGGCGTCACCACCACCGCCGTCACCTGAATGGCATTGTAATTAGCCTCCAGATACCTGAGATGGGTACGATCCCATCGCGTTTCCGGTCGTTGCAATCCGTTGAGGATCACCACCAGCAACCCGTCCACGGCGTACCCCTCGGACAACTGGCCCAAGGCTTCCGGATAAAAGGCATAGCGCCGATACGTCGACTCTCCTTTCCCCCCCATGGAACTGCCGCGAACAAGCTGAGCATACAGCTCCTGGGGAAAACCGGAAATGGCACGCACATCAAAGTAAGCCTTCTGGTCTCGAAGATCTTTGATCAGCATCGGCTCTTTGCCGCTATTCTCCGAGGTCAGCAGCTCGAGAATCTGTTCCTTCTGAGGATGGTCTATGGATGCTTCGTCCAGCAGCACGGGAAGCACTCCAAGGGTACGGACGCGGGCCTGGTATTCTTCTTTAGGAACCTTGAAATACCCTCCTCCACAGCCTGTCAGGAGCAAAAAAACAGCCAAAACGGCCAAAATTCTCATGATGTCCTCCTTTTAATAACTTCTTCCTCACAACTCTCAGCGTACAAAATCGGCGACGTGTCGCGACCCCGAGGACGGCTCACGCCTCCAGCGTTTCCGGCACCCGGTTTGCCTGCGAAACCCTGTCGAGGCAAAAATACTCCGTCCCCCAGCGTAAAACTTCCGCCTCGGGATAGCCTTTCAAGGCATCCGGAACGTCCTGACCGAGAAAACGGAGCGCCTGCCAGATCAGCTCTCCGCTGTCATCGCCCGGCGCCAAGGTCAGTACGCCATGACGCTTGCTGATCTTTTCGCCATCATGGCCCAGTGCCAGGGGGAGGTGGACATACCGGGGAACCGGCCAGCCCAGACAGGCGTAGAGATAAATTTGTCGCGGCGTCGACGGGAGCAGGTCGGCCCCTCTGACCACTTGGTTCACCCCACTGTCGGCATCATCCACCACCACGGCCAACTGGTACGCAAACAGACCGTCGGCACGGCGGAGAACGAAATCACCCACGGTCGTGGGCAGATGTTGTTCAATGCAGCCGAAAACCCCATCGGTAAATGCGATGAGTTCATCCGGAACACGAAGCCGCAGTGAACGAGGCCGTCCACCGGAAGAGATCCCCTGCCGGCAGGTACCGGGATAGACGGGGCCCTCTTCTCCGAAATGCGGGGCACTGGCCAGGATCTCCTTGCGGGAACAGGCGCAGGGGAAGAGACGCCCCTCCGCGTTCAGGGTCGCCAGCACGTCCTCGTAGCGCTCAAAACGCCGGCTCTGGTAAAGGGGGGGAGCATCCCACTCAAAACCCAAGGCTTCAAGCGATTTCAGAATGAGACCGTCAGCCCCTTCCACCACCCTCGGCTGATCCAGATCTTCAATCCGCACCAGCCATCGGCCTCCGGCTTTGCGAGCCAGGCAGTAACTCCCCACGGCCGTCACCAAAGATCCGAAATGCAAGGGGCCCGTCGGGCTCGGAGCAAAACGCCCAATGATTTTTCCCGCACTGTCCTTGTCCATTCGTTATTCCATCCCTGCAGGCGACCTCCCAAATGATGCCCCTGCTCTCAGTGGCTGTCAAGAAAGGAGAAGAGCCGCCCCCCATCCAGAGACTTCCTGCAGGACAAAACGCTTTCCAATACGCCTTTCTCATTGACAAAACGGCTGCTGGCGGGTATCCATAACCCATACGGTTATCATTGGAGGTCCTACCTTGATCATCACGCGCGCTACTGAATATGCCATTCGTGCTTTGCTCTTTTTGGCCAAACAGCCCGAAGGAGAGATCGTTTTCAAGAAAGACATCTGCAGCACGCAGGACATCACTCCGGCGTTCCTCACCAAGATCCTTCAACCCCTGATCAAGGCCGGAATCGTGGGATCCCAGAGAGGCGTAGGCGGAGGATTTTACCTAGCCAAGAGCCCCGACCAGGTCACCCTTCTTGATGTCGTCGAAGCCGAGGAAGGCCCTCTCCATCTCAACCTGTGCCTGGAAAGCAACGGCGCCTGTTCCCGCGACGTCTTCTGCCCTGTCCACGGAGCCTGGCATGAGGTGCAGGACAAGATGATCGCCGTTTTGCGGGGCTATACCTTTGCGGACCTGGCCAGACAGGAGGAGAAAAACCTCCAGCATTTGGCCGGGGGAAGACCCTGATCCAACCGAACAGAATAAAAAACACCCTGGAGACCAGGAGGGCAAGTCATCCAGGGCAAATGGGAGGATTTTAGGTTATCCTCCCCAAACTTTTCTCTAAAATCATTATACCCCGTTATTCCGGAATCGTCAAACGCCGCAACAGGTTTTTCCATATAAAAATCGGGTAGATAGCAAATCAAATTGACAAATTTTTAACGATCCGTTAGAGTTCGACCCTACAACTTCATATGCATCGTCTTTATCGCGAGTGGTGGAGGGAAAGGCCCTGTGAAACCACAGCAACCGATCCGGATACGGATGCCAGGTGCTAATTCCTGCCCTGATACCAGGGACAGATGAGGACGGAGCCCCCACGATACGTCTCGTATTTATGTTTTTTTCGTATCAGAAAGGCCCCTTCCTGCATCCTATGGAAGGGGCCTTTTTTAATCGGACAGAGAGCGCAATTTCCGTGAACGACTCCGTCGGCATCGTCAAAACAGAATATACGACCTTCGACGTCGAATTGCAGCTGGAAAGCGGTCGTTTGCTCGGGCCGATCACCCTGGCCCACGAGTCTTACGGACAGCTGAACCGGGATAAAAGCAACGCGATCCTCGTCACCCATGCCTGGACGGGGGACGCCCATGCGGCCGGACGCCACTCCCTGGAGGATCGCAAACCGGGATGGTGGGACGACATGATCGGCCCGGGAAAGGTCCTGGATACCGATCGCTACTTCATCCTCTGCTCCAACGTGATCGGCTCCTGCAAAGGATCGACGGGGCCCACCAGTATCAACCCGCGCACAGACCGTCCCTACACCCTCTCCTTTCCCGTCCTCATGGTTCGTGACATGGTCCGGGCCCAGAAACTGCTTCTGGATCACCTCGGGATTTCTTCTCTGGTCACCGTCATCGGCGGAAGCATGGGGGCCATGCAGGCGCTGGAGTGGGGCGTCCTTTATCCGGAGATCCCGCGATCCATCGTTCCCATAGCTGGAACCGGCCGGACATCGCCCATGGCTATTTCCCTCAATGCGCTGGCTCGACAGGCGATCTACAACGATCCGATGTGGAAAAAAGGCAACTACAAGCCCGAGCATCCTCCGTCCGACGGTCTTTCGCTGGCCAGAGCGGTCGGGCACGTCTCTTTTCTTTCCGATGCCTCCATGCACCTGAAGTTCGGTCGTCGTTTTTCCGCAAGGGATGGCCTCTTCGACTTTTTCGGCCGTTTCGAAATCGAGCGCTACCTCGAATACAACGGCAGCAGCTTCGTCGACCGCTTTGACACCAACTCCTTTCTCTACCTGGCCAAAGCTCTCGACCTCTATGATGTTTCCTGGAACTTCGACAGCCAGGAAGAAGCCCTCTCCAACCTCAGATGCCCTTCGCTCTGGTTCGCTTTCACTTCCGACTGGCTCTACCCGCCTTACCAGACCGAAGAGGTGGTCACGACCCTGCAACGCCTCGGCAAGCAAGCCGAGTACCACCTGATCGACTCGGATTATGGCCACGACTCCTTTCTGGTCGAACCGGAAAAATTCACCCCCCGGGTCACGGAATTCCTCAACCGGCTGTAAACAAAAGAGCGGCCCTCTTTAGAGAAGACCGCTCTTTTGTTTTTTATTTCTGTAATCGATCTATTCGCCGAACAGATCCATCTGTGAAAAACGATGCTCGGCAATCTTGAAGGGCATGGGACAATAGCGCGGGCAGTCCAGAAGCAGGACCGCTTCCGGCTGTCGACAGCTCCGCAGACACTTTTTGCACAGCGTGTTGGCGTCTTTACGATGGATATCTTTCGGCACGCCTGCCACCCTTTCTCCGGGTAACGGATTCGGACTCTCCCACCTGAGATCTATTATCACCAGCGCGGTCAAAAAGTAAAGAGGCCAAAAGGGGTTGCGCCCCTAGGTGTTCATTGTCGCAACAGGGAAAAACTGCTCGACCTCCTGGGGAGGCACCGGCATGGCGACGAGGTATCCCTGGACCTCATCGCACCCCTGCTCCCGCAGGAAAACCCGTTGTTCTTCCGTTTCGACCCCTTCAGCAATCACCTTCAGGCGCATACTATGGGCCATGGCAATGATAGCCTTGACGATGGCCGCATCCTGCTCGTTGCTGAATATCCCCCGTACGAAAGAGTAATCGATTTTGAGAACATCGACGGGGAAGCGCCGCAGATAATTCAGAGAGGAAAAACCGGTTCCGAAATCATCCAAGGCGATACGGATGCCCATATCCTTAAGACGCTTCAGAATAGCGATGGCTCGATCCGTATTCTGCATGATCACCGACTCGGTGATCTCCAGCTCGAGACTTTGAGGCGAAAGCCCGGTCTCCTTGAGGGTTCTGTAAACGGTGTCGACGAGATCTCTTTCCTCGAACTGCTGGGCCGACAGGTTGACCGCCACCCGAAACGGCTTGAACCCTCTATCCTGCCATTGCCGGTTCTGGGTGCAGGCCAGGCGAAGCGCCATCTCCCCCAGGGGAACGATCATTCCCGTTTCTTCGGCCAAAGAAATAAAATGCACCGGCCAGACCAGCCCCCTGTCAGGGTGCTGCCAGCGGGCCAGCGCTTCCAGGCCGGTAAATTCGCCGGTGACACTGTTGAACTTAGGCTGGTAATGAAGGAGGAACTGGTCCCTCTCCAGACTGCGGCGCAAACTGGTTTTCATCACCAGGCGCTCCTGGACCTGATGGTTCATCTCCTCCGAGAAGAACTTGAAGCGGTTCTTGCCCTGTTCCTTGGCATACACCATGGCGGTTTCCGCCTTCTGGATCAACTCTTC
>QKGY01000253.1 GCA_003250235.1 Desulfuromonadaceae bacterium | reverse complement strand
CCTTTTGCCATCGCAACGGCCAATGCCATGAGGCATAAGAAATTACGCGACCTGAAGGATCAACTCGATCTGGATAATCATTTTCTCAAGAATGAGCTGAAGACCCAGGTGCGGAGCGAAATCATCGGGGAAAGCACCAGCCTGGCAACGGTCATGAGGATGGTGAGACAGGTGGCGGGTCTCACCAACACCATTTTGCTGCTGGGGGAAACGGGAACCGGCAAAGAAGTCATCGCCAACGCGATTCACCGCTTGTCTCCCCGCAAAGACGGTCCTTTTATCAAGGTGAACTGCGGGGCCATTCCCGAGTCTTTGATCGACAGCGAGCTTTTCGGTCACGAGAAAGGGGCCTTCAGTGGCGCCGTCAGTCAAAAACCGGGTCGCTTCGAGCGCGCCCACGGAGGGACCATCTTTCTGGATGAAATCGGCGAACTCCCTCTGCAGGCCCAGGTTCGCCTTCTGAGGGTTCTTCAGAGCAAGGAGATCGAGCGGGTCGGAGGGACATCCTCGATCCCTGTGGATATCCGGGTTATTGCCGCCACCCATCGTGATTTGCAGAAGATGGTCGGGGAAAAGCTTTTCCGGGAGGATCTCTGGTTCCGACTGAATGCGTATCCGATCGTTATCCCCCCCGTGAGGCATCGCGGCGGGGATATCCCTTACCTGCTCGAATATCTGGTCGACGTGAAATCGAAGGAACTGGGTTTTCGCACCCCGCCTGCCATTGCCCCCGGTGCCATGGAGTGCTTAACGAAATACCCCTGGCCGGGTAATGTCCGGGAAATGGAAAACGTGGTGGAAAGAGCGTTGATTCAGAATAAAGGGCGGATTCTCTCCATGGATGCCTTTAACGTGTCGGAGCAATCCAACTGTTCATCGGAACAGTTTGGCGAGATGGGGCGCTGCTTGTTTCCGTGTCTGGCCAAGCTTTCGCAGGAGGAGGGGCGCGGGTATGACACCCTTCCGCAAACCACCAATCTGGAAGAGGTCGTGCAACGCCATATCCAGCGGGTGTTGAACATGGCGGGAGGGAAGGTCCATGGCCCGAACGGTGCGGCGGAATTGTTGGGAACCAATGCCAGCACCCTTCGCAGCCGGATGAAAAAACTCGGAATCGCGGTCGGCGGGAAGGCCAAGCAGGATTCGGCACCATGAAGATGCCTGCTCTCAGGGGGACGACGAGGCCTGCAAGTTTTGGTTTATGAGGTTTCTTGCAGTTCCTCAAAAGCCCTTGTGAGGGTCTGCGCCGAAGCATGCAGGGCGGCGCGTTCGTCTTGCGGCAGGGGGCTCTCGACGACCCGTTCCACCCCCTGTGAAGAGAGGATGCAGGGAACGCTGAGGCAGGCGTCGCGAAGGCCGAATTCCCCCTGCAGCATCGTCGAGACGGTGAGCAGGCTGTTCTGGCCCCGGAGGACGGCGGCGGTAATCCGTACCAGTGCCAGGCCGACGGCGAAGTTGGTGGCGCCTTTGTAGTCGATGATGTGATAGGCGGACTCGCGGACCTCCTGTTCGATCCTTTCTCGTTGCGTCGCCCAGTCGGCAGAGTGCAGGCAATTGGAAAAATAGACGTCGATCGGGATGCCGGCGACGTTTGTCATCGACCAGGCCACGAATTCACTGTCCCCGTGCTCCCCAAGAACATAACCGTGCACGTTGTGCACATCGATCCGGCCATAGTTGGCGAGCAGATGGCGCAGGCGCGCACTGTCCAGCACCGTTCCCGAGCCCAGGATGCGTTTTCGGTCCCAGCCGCTGCAGGCGAGAGCGACGCGGGTCATGACATCGACCGGATTGCTGACCACGAGCAGGATCGCCGGGGAGTCCACGGAGAGGATAT
>QKGY01000177.1 GCA_003250235.1 Desulfuromonadaceae bacterium | reverse complement strand
TGCAGAGTTTCCCGTGCCTGGCGGATATTCCGCGCACCGACCGTCTCTTCCGCCGAGGTATGAAGCGGCTCGAACATATTGGCGCCACCGATGATTTTCGCCCACAAGCGTTTTTCGGAGGCCCCCAAGCTCATCATTTCTGCCACCATCGCCTCAATGGAACTGTCGACGAACTTAGTCATCCGCGTCTCCTGCACTCCTGCGCGCAGGGTCGGCAGCAGGGTATGAGCCATCCCCCCCAGTTTCAACTCCGGATCATAGAGAACGATGCCCAGGCAGGAGCCCAGACCGTAAGTTACCAGCCGGGTCGGAGGACGGGCAATCCGATACGACGATATGCCGACACGCTCCCGGTTCATACACCCTCCACGGCCTGCAGCAGAATCTCCAGGGATGCCGGATCGGGAATCAGAAAAAAATGCCCTTTGATCGGCTCCTCCTGGGGGATTTCGCTGATAAATTCCGTCTCCACCATCAGGGCGGTATCCCCCGAGGCACTCAGCTCGATGAGAACATAGTCGACCACGGCTCCGGCCATGTCGAAGGCCAGGAGAGGAATGGAAGGGATCAGGGAGAGGTGCAGCAAACTACCCAGGGCACTGAGGTATGCCGATGCCAGGATATTGCCGACCTCTTTGAGGGTACTGGTGTTGATTTCGTCGAAGACCAGACCACCCCCCCCCTGGCGCAGGAGCCGATGCAGCAGGCGCTGGGCGCTTTCCTGGGGAAGGATCAGCAGGATATTGCCTCGCGCATCCCCCAGAATCTGCAGGGTAATACCGACCACGACCTTTTCAGCCCCACCGAGCAGCTCAGGGACACGGGCAATATCGGTAATGGTGACCTCGGGAACCCGCAAGTGGACCGTCTCTCCAAGCAGCTGGGACAACGCGGTGGCACCGTGCCCCATGCCGATATTGCTGATTTCCCGCAGCGCATCAAGCTGGATTTCGGAGAGGCTGGTGAAATTCATCCCTAGGCTCCTTAACGAGAGGTGACGGCTTTGTGCCGGTCATCCAACATGGCGGCAGGGTCGATCACAAAAACGACCCGTCCGTCACCGAGCACAGAGGCTCCACTGACGCCGACGAGATGATCAATGGGAAAACTGAGACTTTGCACAAAGACCTGGCGATGGCCGGCAAGCCGATCCACCACCATACCGACCTTGCGCCCTTTGATCTCTGTCAGAACGACCGGGATGGACCCGGAAAAGGAACGCCCCGGCAACTCGAGTATCTTTCGAAGTGACAACAGGGCAACCTCCTCTTCAACGACTTCTTCTTCGTCAAGGGCATCGCTGACCCGGATCACCTTCTGGCGTCCCGAGGTCTGCACCTCGGACGGTGTGATTTCCAGCGTGCGAATTACCCGGGTGACGGGAATGCCGATCAGGTGACCGTCGCATTCGACCATAAGGATGTGAATGATCGCCACGGACAGGGGAAGCTTGAGCAGGAAGCGGGTTCCCTTGCCGATCACGGAAGAGATTTCCAACGTTCCACCCAGGTTCTCCACCGCCGATTTAACCACGTCCATGCCGACACCTCGCCCCGAGGTCTCGGTGATGGTCTGAGCAGTCGAAAAACCGGGATAACAGATCAACTGCAAGGCGTCTGAGTCCCGGAGAGCTTTCGCCTGAGGTGCGGACAGCAATCCCTTCTCCACTGCTTTTTTCCGCAGAAGCTCCGGATTCATTCCCCGGCCGTTATCGGCAATCTCCACCAGGACCATATCCTTTTCACGACGCGCCGAGACACAGACTTCTCCCGCGCGGTCGATTCCGTGGTCCGCGGCATTTGGCATTTCGCACCATATGCACCAGAGGATCAGCCAGCTCTTCGAGAATCGCGCGGTCCAGTTCGACATTTTCCCCATCCAGCCTCAGGGCGATGTCTTTCCCGGTTTTGCGGCAAAGCTCGCGGATCAGCCTGGGAAGCCGTCCAGTGATGCTCTCCAGCGGCATCATGCGCACCTGAAGGACGTCGTGATAGAGATCGGAAATCAGGCGATTGAGCTGGTCCAGCCCGTCTCGCAGATCGATCCAGTTCTCTGCCTGCGACGAAGCCAGAAGCTGATAGCGGTTGGTAATCAGTTCGCCGGTCAGTTGGATGAACCGGTCCAGAAGCTCGGTCCGCACCCGGACGGTGCGCGAGACTTCCTCTTTGCGAACAGCCGGCTTTTCTTCCGGTTCCTGCTCTTGGGCCTTCGGCTCTTCCGCAGGTTTGGACTCTTTGAAGGCTTTGATGACATCCTGAGGCATTTCAGTGTCGAGAAGGACATGCAGACGACGGATATCCCCGCCTTTACGCAAAGAGGCTACTGTCGGTTTGGTGGCCAGAACGGTACCGATGCTTTTCAGCTCCTTGAGCAGCACCAACGCCCGAGCCGCGGGAACGGGGGTTCCCTCCACCAGTTCAATGGCAATCTGCAGACCTTTGGCCGGCAGAGTTGGTTTGCCTTCCGGCTTTTTCGTAGAAGAAGAGGGGGGAGGTACGGCCTTTCCCGACAGGAAGGGGGCGACATCCCGTTCCGGTTTCCCGCCGTCCACATCCTCCAGAAGACCTTCGAGAAGATCCACGCCGGCCAGCAGTCGATCCACGGCTTCGGGCGGCACAGAGCCGCTCTTTCGAAAGCCGTCCATGAAATCTTCCAGGTTGTGGGCGAGCTTGGCCGTATTGTCATACCCCATCGAGGCGGCCATCCCCTTGATGGAATGCGCTTCACGGAACAGCGAATCAATGCCGGCGCGATCGGCAGGATTCTTCTCCTGCGCGACAATCAGCTGTCCCATCTTTTTGAGATGCTCCCGTGCTTCGCTCAGGAACATCTCTTTGTATTTGGACATGTCCATAGAAAGACTCGGGAAGGCTGGGGTTACGCGGAGGCTCCCGCCACACGGCGTACGACTTCCAGAACCCGCTCCGCCTTGAAGGGCTTAACGATGAAATCGCGGGCACCGGATTCCACCGCCTCGACCACGAGGCTCTCCTGGCCGAGAGCGCTGCACATAACCACGCGGGCCTGAGGGTGAAAGCTCATGATGTCCTGAAGAGCCTCGATGCCGCTTTGCAACGGCATGACGATATCCATGGTCACAAGATCGGGACGAAGCTCTCGATAACGATCGACGGCCTCTTTGCCGTTTCCTGCCTCGCCGACGACCTCAAATCCCGCTGAGTTAAAGATGTCTCTCAGCATGTTCCTCATGAAAAGGGCATCATCCACAATTAAAATTCGCAGCCCCATCAAAGCCTCCTGTCCTCTCTGCCGGAATGTTCCATATCACGCAACAGTCTTTCGACATCAAACAAACGCAATACCTGCCCCTCGTGGCTGGCCAGGCATCGGACATACTTGCCTTCCGTCTCTTCGGAGAGACCTTCCTGAATCGCATCCTCCTCCAGCAGGACAAGCCCGTGGATCGATTCGACGGTAAACCCGAGGGACCCCACTGCCGGCGGGAGTACGATGACCCGGCTGTCCCTTTTTCGCACAGGTTGACCTGCAAAAACCGGCAGATCCAGCACCGGGACGACACGACCATGGAAGTTGATCGCTCCGGCGAAACTTTTCCCGGCACGAGGGATATAAAAGAACTCGGGGGCCTTGACGACCTCCTGAATCCTTCCGACTTCCAGCCCGTAGAGATGTCCACCGAATCGAAAGGTCAGAATCTGCTCGAGGATCCCCTCGCTCATTCTTCCGTACCCACCCGGAACTGGCTGACCGCCTTGAGCATCGCTTCAGCCAGAGCGGAAAGTTCCTGCGCCGCATGAGACATTTCTTCCATGGCAGCCGACTGTTCCTCGGTGACAGCGGAAACCTCCTCGGTGGAAGCGGCGTTGTCCGTCACCACCCGGGAGATCTCGTCAATCGCCCGGACAATGCTGCTGACCCCTTCCGCCTGCTTGGTGGCCAGCTCGGCAATGCTCGACGCTTTGGTTTTGTTGTTCATGGCCGTTTCGATGATTTCCTCAAAGGCGCCACCGGTCGTATCGACGGCCTCATGGCCTGCCGCCATTTCCCGGATGCTCTCCTTCATCGCCCCCTGGACCTTTTCGCTCTCGGCCTGTATGGTCTCCACCAGGGAGGTGATCTCCCCGGCCGAACGTGCCGTGGAATCGGCCAGCTTGCTGATCTCTTGGGCGACAACGGCAAAGCCTCTTCCCGATTCACCGGCGCGGGCAGCTTCGATGGAAGCATTCAGGGCCAGCAGGTTGGTCTTTTCCGCGATGCCGGTAATGACTTCGACGATCTTGCCGATTTTCTGCATGCGGATTCCGAAGGAGAAAAGCTGATCCCCTCCCTTCTCCACATCGCCCAGGACCCTTTTCATCCTTTCCATGGTTGAGCGGGCCGTCTGCCCCCCCTTTTGGGCGGTGGCAGCCGTGTCAGATGCCGACATGGCGACTTTTTTTGCCGAAGAAGCCACCAGATCGATGGAGACCGCCATCTCTTTGATAAGTTTCGACGTCTTCTCCACCATCTCCGCCTGAGTTTCGGCACCGCCGCTGATCTGTTCAACGGCATTGGCCACCTCATGGGCCGAAGCGGTCATCTCTTCAGACGTTGCGGTAAGGCCCTGAGCCGAATCGGTAACCTGAAGGGCCGTGGTCCGGATGTGGGCAACCAGCTGGCGCATATTTTCCCCGACCCGGTTGAGCGAAACGGCCAGGTCTGCGGTTTCATCCTCCAGCAGATCGCGAGGGACACGCACCGGTCGGGAAAAATCCCCCCGGCTGAAACGTTCAGCACCCGCGTTGAGGCTGCGGATATTGTTGCTGAAAACCTTCGAAAATCCCCAGCCGATCACCAAGCCGACCAGAAGCGCGCAGACCACCGTAAACAACTGCTGCCACTCAGGGGGTATCCCCAGAAAAGGCACCACATAGGGGACTGCCACCGTGGAGGCAATCACGATAATGAAGCCCATGACAAATTTGTAGGTTATTTCTACCCGCATTGATCCGCTCCTTTGTCAGAATTCCTTCGCCAGCCCTGGCCTTTTTCCCGGCAAAAGATCAAAGACGCAATATCGCGACGTCTAGCTCTCCCGACGCCGATAAATACGTTCACTCAAACTCTCCACGTCAAACAGTTCCCGGCTTTCGCCCAGCAGCGTTTCCGACCGTCCCAGCACAAGAATACCTCCCGCAGGCAAGGCTCCGGCAAAACGAGCGAGAATTCTTTCCTGCTCGGCGCGGGAGAAATAGATGAGGACATTCCGGCACATGATGAAGTCAGTCCGGGGGTATTCCTGGGATGCCATAATATTATGCTGCTTGAACATGACCAGGTTTCGGACATGCTCAGCAAGCCTGTAATGTCGCCCCTCCAGGGAGAAATACCGTTCGCGAACCCCCGGGGAAACTTCAACCAATCTCTGGGCTTCGAAAATCCCCTTTCTGGCCTGATCGAGAATCTTGGCACTGACATCAGTCCCCAGAATGGATACCGAAACGCCGGCAACCGTCAGATCATTGCACAGAAGAGCCAGCGAATAAGGTTCTTCGCCTCCCGCGCACCCTACGCTCCAAAGGCGAAGGCGGCCGCGCCCCCCTGATCCGGCCCTGCGAAACAGCTCGGGAAGAACCTGTTTTTCCAGCAAAGCAAAGGTACTGGGATTCCTGAAAAACTGGGAAACGTGAATGGTAAGCGCCGACAGCAGCGCTTCCGCCTCGGCGGCATCCCGATGCAGCACCCGAAGATAGTCGGCAGCATTGTCCAGTCCCAATGCCCGGACCCGTATGGCAATACGCCTCTTGATGCAACGGTCCTTGTACAGACCCAGATCGAACCCCTGCGTGTCCCTCAGGAATCGACAGAGTTCCTCAAACTCCCGGTCCGGGAATTCACTGCCCACAAAAGGGGCTGGACGGGTATGTAAGGAAGAGGCTCCCTCGCTCACATTGAACCTTTTTCAGATGTTAATACCAGCCGAAGGTCTCCCGATGCAACCCCTAAGACCGCATCGAAAAGCCCATTTTACGAATGGAAATGATTGTAGCCACCCTCGGCCGGGGCATAAACCGACCCGGCAGCATTCACAAGCTCAAAGCCGGTTCCCTTATCCCGGATCTGGCCAATGCGGGTGAGATCCAGGGCGAAATGCCGTGCCAGATCCGCCAACGGTCCCTCCTTGTCGGGGGGAACGGTCAGAAGAAGTTCATAATCTTCGCCGCCGCGAAGAGCCAGATCCCGGGAAGCCTCCCCTCTGGACAGAGCCTCGGCGAATTCTCTGGACAGGGGCAGAGCGTCTATTTCGATTTTCGCTCCGACTCGCGAAGCCTCCAGAATATGACCCAGATCCGCCACCAGTCCGTCGGACACATCGATCATGGCCGAAGGGATATGAGCGGCCGCCAGCGCCCTTCCCAGTTCGACCCGGGCCCGTGGATCATGGTGTTTCTCGGCCAACTTGTTGGGAAGCTCTTTTCCCGCCAGCATCATCCGTAGGGCCAGGGCACTGTCCCCCAGGGTTCCCGAAACATAAACCGCATCCCCGGTCTTTGCACCACTGCGGCAGACCATTTCCTGTTCCGGAACCGTTCCCTGGACCGTCACGGAGATCATCATCGGCCCCGGGGAACGGCAGGTATCGCCGCCGATCAGCAGGACACCGTACCCGGACGCGGCATCCAAAACCCCATCGATAAAGGTATCAAGTTCTTCGACCGTCAGCTCCGCGGCAATGGCCAGCCCCAGAAAAAGATATCGGGGCCGACCTCCCATGGCGGCCACATCGCTGACATTGACCGAAACGCTTTTTTTCCCCAGTTGGTACAGGTCGGTCCAGTCCCTGCGGAAATGCACCTCCTCAATGAGGAGGTCCTTGGTGGTGAGCAGCAGTTCCCCCGCAGGCAGATCGACAGCGGCGCAGTCATCTCCGATGGCCAAGCGAACACCGGCGCTTTCGGCACGACGACGGATACGGTCAATAAAGCCGAATTCTCCCAGATCAGAGAGCTTCATCACGGCCTTTCAGGGCTGTGGCCAACACGGCATCCATCGATTCCGCCAGAACGAAATCGATCTTTCTGCGCAGATGATTGGGGATCTCGACAAGATCCTTTTCATTGCGCCTGGGGATGATCACCGTGTGGATTCCTGCACGAACGGCGGCGAGGGCCTTTTCCTTCAGCCCGCCGATCGGCAGAACATGTCCGCGCAGGGTGATTTCACCTGTCATGGCCACATCCTTGCGGACCGGAACCCCGCTGAGAGCCGAGATAATGGCCGTCGCTATCGTCACGCCGGCACTGGGACCATCCTTGGGGATTGCCCCTGCAGGGACATGCACATGGATATCCTGAGTTTCCAGAAAATCCGCTTTAATGCCGAGTACTTCCGCATGGGTTCTGGCATAGGATAATGCCGCGTGGGCACTTTCTTTCATGACATCGCCGAGTTGACCGGTCAGCGACAGCTGTCCCTTGCCCTTCATGACGCTGGCCTCCACGCTGAGAATCTCGCCGCCCACTTCGGTCCACGCCAAACCCGTCGCCACGCCGACCTCGTTCTCCCGTCGCTGTTCTTCGGGCAGAAAGCGCGGAGGGCCAAGGTACCGGCTGACCGCTCCTGCATTGATATTCACCGGGTCTTTTCGCCCCTCGGCAAAGCGGCGGGCCACCTTGCGACAGATGCTCCCCAATTCCCGCTCCAGGTTGCGCAACCCCGCCTCCGCCGTGTACTCGGAAATGACTTTCTGGATCGCCTGCCGAGAGAAATGGATGTCCCCCGAACGCAATCCGTTGGCTTTCACCTGCCGCGGGATAAGATACTTATCGGCAATAAAGAGCTTTTCCTCCAGGGCATATCCCGAAAGGCGGATGACCTCCATGCGGTCCTTGAGCGCCGAGGGAATGGGGTCCATGATGTTGGCCGTGGCAATGAACATGACATTGGAGAGGTCAAAGGGAAGATTGATGTAGTGGTCTGAAAAAGCGTGGTTCTGCTCAGGGTCGAGAAGCTCCAGCAGAGCCGACGACGGGTCCCCCCGGAAATCGGCCCCCAGCTTGTCCAGCTCATCGAGCATGAAGACGGGGTTGTTGGTTCCCGCCTGTTTGATCCCCTGAATGATCCGTCCGGGGAGGGCCCCGACGTATGTGCGTCGATGACCGCGGATTTCCGCCTCATCGCGCATCCCTCCCAGCGAAACGCGGACAAACTGCCGTCCAAGCGCCCTGGCAATGGAACGCCCCAGACTGGTTTTTCCCACGCCCGGCGGGCCGACAAAACACAGCACCGGTCCTTTGAGGTCACGATTGAGTTTTCGGACCGCCAGAAACTCCAGGATTCGCTCCTTGATCTTCTCCAGGTCGTAGTGATCCTCGTTGAGAATTTTACGGGCACGCTTCAGATCAAGCTTGTCCCGTGTCGCATGACTCCAGGGAAGCTCCACGATCCATTCCAGATAGGTCAGGAGCATGGAATATTCCGCTGCTTCCGGATGCATGGTTTCGAGACGCTTCAGCTGCTTCTCCACCTCTGTCCGGGAAGATTCGGGGAGAGCCGCTTTCTCGAGTTTGGCTCGAAGCTCCGCCACATCCTCGGCGCGCTGATCAGTCTCGCCCAACTCTGACTGGATCGCTCGAAGCTGTTCTCGCAGATAGTATTCCCGCTGCGATTTGCTGACCTCTTCCTTGACCTGGCTCTGGATCCGGTTCTGCATGGTCAGAACTTCCATCTCCCGGTCGAGGAGACTCTTGACATTGCCGAGTCGCTCAAGAGGGTCAACCGTCTCCATCACCGCCTGCATCTCGGCAACCTTGAGCCCGATGTTGCTGGCGACCAGATCGGCCAGATTGCCGGGCTCTTCCATGTTTGCAACCGCCACCATGATTTCCGGGGGCACGGCCTTGCCGAGCGAAACAGCCTGATTCATGGCGTCGCGCACGGTGCGCATGAGCGCTTCGACTTCCAGCGTCTTTTCAGGCTGAGGAGGCTCAATCGAGCGCTCCACACGCGCCTGGAAAAAGGGGCTCTGCTGAGAGATTGCCTCCAGCCGCCCCCGAGCCACCCCCTGGACAAGGATTTTCACCCGGCCGTCCGGCAGCTTGAGCATGCGCATGATCATCGCCACCGTTCCAACGGTGTAGATATCCTCAGGATCGGGATCTTCGGCGTTCAGGTCTTTCTGTGCCGCTAAAAAAATGAGGCGATCCCTCTCCAGAGCGGCATCCACGGCAGCGATCGACCGCTCACGCCCCACGAATAGAGGCACAATCATATAGGGGAAAATCACGACATCGCGCACCGGCAGCAAGGGCAGCTCATCCGGTATGATCATTTCCTTTTCGGTGTCTTTGATGCCCAAAAAAACCTCCACGGCGTTTTCGCCGGAAAACAGGCGATTCTAC
>QKGY01000190.1 GCA_003250235.1 Desulfuromonadaceae bacterium | reverse complement strand
TGAATGCCCATGTACAATTTCAGTCCCCATTTCTTTGCTTTCTTACCTATGATGACGAACACTGTCCGTCGTCAGGTATTTTGAGACATCAGGCCGCTTGACTTAAGGAGGGTCTGGCGCATCTGGGTTTGAGTTAAGCAGCGGATTGGGCGTGCTGCAAGCGCCGTAGCTTCATCGTCCTCCTTTTGATTTTTTCGCGTTCGAGCAGGATGGTCTGGCCGCGGCCCGTATAGACATCGGCGGGGGTGAGGTTGTTCAGGCTCTCGTGATAGCGCTGATGATTGTAGTAGCCGACGAAGGAGTCGATCTGCGCTTCAAGGTCTCCGGGCAGGAAGTAGTTTTCCAGCAGGATGCGGTTCTTCAGGGTCTGGTGCCAGCGTTCGATCTTTCCTTGCGTCTGGGGATGATAGGGCGCGCCGCGCGTA
Source organism: Desulfuromonadaceae bacterium (assembly GCA_003250235.1). GTDB lineage: Bacteria > Desulfobacterota > Desulfuromonadia > Desulfuromonadales > SZUA-540 > SZUA-540. The sequence continues at coordinate 1,431 of QKGY01000190.1, read as the reverse complement.
TGCTTCATGCCTTTGTCAGCAAGATACTCAGCCAAGTCTCCAGAGATGTAGGATGGTCCGTTGTCTGAGAGTAGTCTTGGGCGATGGACCACGTTCACTTCATCGAGCCCTGAGGCCTCCAGTGCGAGGTTCAGCGTGTCCTGGACATCGCCCGCCGCCATGCCCGTGCAGAGTTTCCAGGCAATGATGTAACGGGAGAAGTCGTCCAGCACAGTGGAGAGATAGAACCATCCCCAGCCGGTGACCTTCAGATAGGTGAAGTCGGTCTGCCAGAGTTGGTTTGGCGCGGAGGTCTTCTCCCTGAACTCATCAGCCGCTTTCATCACGATGAAAGCCGGGCTGGTGATCAGGTCGTGAGCCTTCAGAAGCCTGTAAACACTGGCTTCCGAGACGAAGTAGCGCCTCTCATCGGTGAACGTCACCGCCAGTTCGCGGGGAGAGAGTTCCGGCTGATCCAGGGCCATTTCCAGCACCTGCAGACGCACCTCATTCGGGATGCGGTTCCAGACCCGGCCGGAGCCACCACGCCGGTCTTCGAGAGCAGCCTCACCGAACCGGCGATACAGATCGTACCATCTGTAAAAGGTCGGACGCGACACGCCGATCTGCTCCAGCGTCTTCTTGACCGGCTGGTGCGATTGCTCGACCAGCCGGATGATCTCAAGCTTCTCGGATGCAGGATACCTCATTCGGTATCCTCCCCATCCCCGATCACGCTTTTTTTGAGGATGCGATTTTCCAGCGTCAGGTCCGCCACGACCTCCTTCAGATCGCGCATCTCGCGCTTCAGGCCGCTTACTTCCCCGGACGTTGCCTGGCGCTCGGTATCGCCGGAGAGCCGCCGCTTGCCAGCTTCCAGGAACTCCTTCGACCAGGTGTAATAGAGCCCCTGGGCAATCCCCTCACGCCGGCACAGTTCGGCAATCGAATACTCTCCGCGTAGGCCTTCCAGCACAATACGGATCTTCTCTTCAGCCGAGAATTTGCGCCGGGTCTTGCGGCGGATCTCTTTTACATGTTTTTCGGCCGATCCCTCCGGCCCGGATTTCTGTCTCATCTTCGCTCCCTGAATGGGCTACGATGTGCCAGAAATCCTCCTTAAGCAATTTCGCCGTTCTGTCTCACAGTCGCTGACGGGGAACACGCTCGATAGAACCATCCAGGAAATCCCCGCCCTCGACAGTCCAAATTGCTCCAGGACGGCCAGAAGCGCGAGCGTCGGCCAACGTTTCCGCCCCCCGCATTTCCATAACCAGTTTATCAGTAGCGAGCCGCTTAAGATTTCGTATTTGAATCTTGTAGCTCTCCCAAGCCTCCCCCTCCCTAAAAGGACGCCTAGCCTCAAGCCCCTTCCCTTTGACCAGGTTCAACACATTGAAATCAGAAACAGCAGCAAAACATGCGGCAGACAAATACCCTTCCCGCATGTCA
>QKGY01000354.1 GCA_003250235.1 Desulfuromonadaceae bacterium | reverse complement strand
GGCCAGCGGTTTCCATTCCTTTTTCCATTGCATAGATCGTTTCCTCAGACTTTCTTTATGTCGGACAGGGGGGATCCGATTCTCTCTCTTGCGATCCCTTCTGCGGGGTCAGGCCCCTCACGCGAAGTACCGACGTTGAAACCAAAAGGCGACATGGACCAGGCCGATCATCACCGGCACCTCCACCAGCGGTCCGATCACGGCCGCGAAGGCGGCACCGGAGTTGAGTCCGAAGACCGCCACCGCCACGGCGATAGCCAGCTCGAAGTTGTTGCTCGCGGCGGTAAAAGCCAGGGTCGTGGTCCGGCTGTAGTCGGCGCCGACTTTCCTGCCCATGTAGAAGGAGACCAGGAACATCAGCACAAAGTAAACCAGCAGCGGAATGGCGATGCGGACCACGTCGAGGGGGATCTGCACGATCAGCTCCCCTTTCAGGCTGAACATAACCAGGATGGTGAAAAGCAGAGCGATCAGGGTCAGGGGACTGATTTTCGGCACCACCACGGCATGATAGCGCTCACGCCCCAGGATTTTGACGCCGATCAGGCGGGTCAGCGCCCCGGCAAGAAACGGGATACCGAGATAGATAAAGACGCTTTTGGCGATTTCGCCGATGGTGATAGCGACCACCGCGCCCTGAAGACCGAACAGCGGCGGCAGGACGGTGATAAAGAACCAGGCATAGACGCTGAAAAAGAGCACCTGGAAGATACTGTTGAACGCGACCAGGCCCGCGGCGTACTCGGAATTGCCTTTGGCCAGCTCGTTCCAGACGATGACCATGGCGATGCAGCGCGCCAGACCGATCATGATCAGACCAACCATGTATTCGGGATAGCCGTGCAGAAAAACGATGGCGAGGGAAAACATGAGGATCGGGCCGATGACCCAGTTCTGCACCAGCGACAGCCCGAGAATGCGCTTGTTGGCAAAGACATCGGGCAGCTCTTCGTAGCGCACCTTGGCAAAGGGCGGGTACATCATCAGGATCAGTCCGGCGGCGATGGGAATGTTGGTCGTCCCGACGCGGAAGAGATTGACGAAATCCTTGACCCCCGGAACCAGCCAGCCGATCCCGACACCGATGAACATGGCCAGGAATATCCACAGGGTGAGATAGCGGTCGAGAAAGGAGAGTCGCCTTGAGATCGGTGCAGACATGCTTCGGCCTTTCATGTGGGGATTGTCCCACCAGAGAGCATCCGGGTCCTAAGAATCCAGTTCCTTTTGGAAAAACGTACGCATGGTCTGCCGTATTTCATCCCGCACCCGCCGGTAGACGTTCAGGACTTCCTCTTCGGTTCCGGTGGCCTTGGGCGGATCCTCGAACCCCATGTGCAGGCGCCGCACCCCGCCGAAAAAGAGAGGGCACTTCTCGTTGGCATCGCCGCACAGGGTGATGACGTAATCGAAGCTCTCCCCCTCGTAGCGACTGAGGTGATCCGAGGTGTTGCCGCTTATGTCGATGCCGAGCTCGGCCATCACCTGCACCGCCTTCGGGTTGAGCCCGTGCGGTTCTGTCCCGGCGGAGAAGGCCTCGATCCGGCCGGCAAAATCATGGTTGACCAGGGCATCGGCCATCTGGCTTCGACAGGAGTTGCCGGTGCATAGGAAAAGAACGCGTTTCATGGAGATCCTTCTTGGGGGTGCTAAATCCTTCAATGAATCCGCATGAGCGGATACGTTGGCGTCAAAAAAATTTACCCCAGTCCGCAGCCTGCATCCTTGTTTTTCAAAAAGGCGTCCAATTTTTCACGATCCCCCACCGCAACGGCATTTTCCACCAGAAAGCGTGCAAGCACCTGGTGCAGGGCCTGCTGAAAAGGGGTAGAGCCCTCCTCCAGCCGGTAATGCATCCATACCCCCTGACGGCGGTCTTCGACCCAGCCGGCATTGCGCAGGTAAGCCAGATGACGGGACACGGTCGACTGGGGAAGATCGAGAACCGCCATCAGGTCGCAGACGCACAACTCCCTCTGGCTCAAAAGAGCCAGAATACGCAGACGGGTTTCGTCAGAAAGGGCCTTGAATATTTTGGCGGCTTGCTTCATAGTTGAATATATATCCGCATAGGCGGATTTATGCAAGGAGAAATTTCCTCTTGCTTCTGCCACGCCATTCCCCTTTACTGGAAGAAAGACGCTTAAAGGAACCGTACATGATTCAACATTTCTCGGGTATCGCAGCCGCGTGCTGGACTATTCTGGCGGAATCGGCACCTTATGTGCTTTTCGGATTTTTCGCCGCAGGGCTTCTCAGGGGACTCATCCCGGAAGGGATGGTGGCAAAACACCTCGGGCGCAACAGCACCGGCTCGGTGATCAAGGCGTCGCTGCTCGGCATTCCGCTTCCCCTGTGCTCCTGCGGGGTGATTCCGGCGGCGGTCGATCTGCGCAAGCAGGGTGCGAGCAAAGGGGCATCGGCGGCCTTCCTCATCTCCACTCCCGAGTCGGGCGTCGACTCCATCGCCATCACCTGGGCCCTTCTCGACCCGTTGATGACGGTCCTTCGCCCGCTGGCCGCCTTTATCACCGCGACAATCGCCGGGCTGCTGATCAACCGTCTCCCCGATGAGGAGACGAAAGATCCTGCCGTTATTTCGACAAGCTGCGGCTGCCCGGATGACGCCTGCGCCTCCCTGGGAAGCCCGCAGCCGCGAGCGCCCCTCGGCAAACGCCTTCAGGAAGGTCTCACCTACGCTTTCGGGGAACTGCTGGCCGATATCGGCAAATGGCTTCTGATCGGCATTGCGGTCGCGGGGGTCATCTCCTACCTGCTCCCCGGCGATTTCTTTTCCGGCAGCCTGGGAAGCGGCTTCGTGTCGCTGCTGCTGATGCTCGTCATCGGCATTCCCCTCTACATCTGCGCCAGCGCTTCAACCCCCATCGCTGCCGCCCTCGTCCTCAAGGGGCTCTCTCCGGGAGCCGCGCTGGTCTTTCTTCTTGCCGGTCCGGCCACCAATGCCGCCACGCTCACGGTGATCGGCAAATTCTGGGGGAAGCAGACCACCGCCGTGTACCTGGCCTGCATCTCGGTCACATCCGTCCTGCTGGGCTGGCTGGTCAACCATCTCTACGGATGGAGCGGGATCGATATCCACCGATGGGTCAGTCCCGCCAGTGAATCCGTGCCGTCGCTGGGAGCCTCTGCGGCGGCCCTTGTTCTGCTCATTCTGATTGGCAAAAATTTTCTCCCCAAACACCTGCCGCCCGGCGGTGGCTGAGGCTGCGACAGCTCCTGCGGTTCGCAGGAATAAATTTCCAAGGAAATCGAAAACGGAATCGGATTTTTTGTTTGGCAAATCTCAGGAATCTGCTATTGTATAGATAACCTTTTCGGTAACATTTACACCCGGGAGGCGCCAATGATTCATAAAGCGATTCGATCTCTCCTAGAAGCCCTGCAATCCCTCATCCCTGCGCCGGCTCCCGTTCCTGTACGGGTTCGGGCTGACAATACGCGACCCCGTAGATACCGTCCTTAGGCTTCTCACCCCAGGATCCATAGGGCAAAAGAAGAGGCCGCCCCCTTTTGGGAGCGGCCTCTTCTTTTGCCCGGCATGTTCACTATTTACCACAACGGCCGCAGCCCCCGCACCCTGCACAGGAAGGGATCTCCTGCTGACAACGGGGACAGTTGCGCCAGCCGGGGTTGCTCAGGCTGCACCCGCAACGGGAACAGACTCCAGGCTGGGCGGCATGTATCTTGTCTTTTTCACGTCCGAATTTCCACATAAGTTCCTCCTACAAGACGATCTGGGCCAGGGTTCCGCCGACGAAAAAGGCCAGCACCCAGGCTCCCACCCAGATGGCCGTCGCCTCGCGAACGCCGCGCTCCTTGAAAAGGATCATCAGGCTGGCGATGCAGGGGACGAAGAGGGTGATGACCACCAGGGAAACGACCACCTGCCAGGGGGACAGGGCGAGCTCGGTCAATCCGGCCGCTCCGAAGTCCCGGCGCACCATGCCCATGACAAAGGCGGTGGCCGCTTCCTTCGGCAGCGACAGCCACCCCTCGGTCAACGGCGCCAGAAGATCCTGCCAAGCCCGAAGTCCACCCGTGACCTGAAGCAGGGAGACGCCCAGCGACCCCACGATGAACCACACGTAGGCTTCTTTCATGAAAAAGTAACTGCGCATGAGGGTTTTACGCAGAACATTCCCCGGACGCGGCAGCCGCATGGGCGGCAAATCGATAAGCAGCGGCGTGCTCTTGCCCGGGATAGCGCGATTGAGTACCGTCCCCAGAATCGCCAGACAAGCGAAGATGGTCAGGACATAGGTCAGGGTCAGTTTCACGCCGACCACCGCCAGCATGCCGACAATGACGCCGATCTGGGCGCTGCAGGGAACGACGAAATTAAGGATCGCCGTGGCGATGGTCCGCTCCCGCTTCGACCCGAGGATGCGCGTGGTGATGGTGCCGAGCTGCACGCATCCGAAACCGAGGATGACGGGAATTACCGCGCGCCCGTTCAGGCCGATGGCGTTCATGGCCCGATCAACCAGGGTGGCCAGCCTCGGCAGGTATCCCGAATCCTCCAGCAGGGAAAGGGCGATATAGAAACCGATCACCAGCGGCAACAGCAGGCCGAGCAGATAGGTCACCGTCATGGTCAGCACGCCGAACTCGCCAATAAGGAGCTGCCCGATCACCGAACCCTCCGTCACCCAGCGGCCGACGAGCCCGCGGACCCAGGGCTCGTAGTGACCCTGCATGAGGGTCCCCTCCGTGACGCCGACCACATCTCCGGCCACCCAGACCCCGACGAGCACATAACATCCCCAGAGCACCGCCACAAGGATGGGAATTCCGGTCAAAGGATCGAGACAGAGCCGTCCGATAACCGTTCTGAGCCGGCCTGATTTTTCGGGACGGGCCACCGCCCGCACCACAATGTCATTGGTTCTCTGGCGCCGCAGCAGATAGATCCGCTCGCGCTCCGCCATCGGCTCGACCCCGTGCCTCAGGGCCACGGCCTCGTCCCCTTCGAGAACCAGAAGCGCTTCGGGTCGCGAGTCCACCCGGTCGAGCAGGAGCAGCGTTTCCTTTTCCACCTCGGGCAGAGCCTTGCCCGGTCGCGCCATGGCCAGGGCGGCGTAAGTCTCTTTGATGCCCTCCCCCCTGACGGCAGCAGTTCGAATCACCGGAACCCCCAGCTCCGTTTCCAACGCCGGCACGTCGATCTCGATCCCCAGGCTTGCCGCCTCGTCGCAGAAATTCAGGGCCAGTATCATCGGAATGCCCATATCGATGATCTGCTGGGTCAGGAAAAGATCCCGCTCCAGATGGGTCGCATCGACCACATTGACCACCACATCGGCTGAGAGGATCACATCGCGCGCCACCCTCTCCTCATCGTTGAAGGAAGAGACGCCGTACACCCCGGGCGTATCCATGAGGACGTCCTCGCCGACCTTTCCCCTCGTAATCTCCACCGTCGTCCCGGGGAAATTCGAGACATCGACATAGACCCCGCTCCAGCTGCCGAAAAAAATCGACTTGCCCACATTGGGATTGCCCGCCAGTACGATCCGGCGCTTTCCCTCGACAAGCTGAACAGCCCTTCCACAACACTTCTGCTCCATTGGTCTAAAACCTCCTCGATCTGATGTGACAGCCCCGCGGGACTGCTTCAGGGCGTCACCTGAATCTGTTGGGCCACCTCGCGCCCCAGAGCGATCTCCTGGCCGCCGAAGCGAAGGACCACCGGCCCTGCCCACAGACGTGTGTGGCAGATCACCCGGCAACCTGCCGCAATGCCGAAGCGAAGCAGCTGGACCCGCAGCTGCTCATCGGCAATCGTTTCCACCCTGGCTGACTGTCCTCGCTTTAATTCATTGAGACACATGGATAAGACCCCTTCTTGGTGTGAAATTGAAATCGATTTTCAAGTTAATGAAAAAACCCGACCATGTCAATAGGAAATTGAAATCCGTTTTCATTTTAATCCCGGGAAGGAGACCACGGCGTGTCAAACAAAAAGCAAGAGGGTATCGATGGATACCCTCTTGCTTTTCCGGCAACATTGATTTTGCGAAGTACCCCTTGGGAGGGACTAGGAAGCCGACAATTGGCGGATGGACGTCCCGTCCTGGCTCTGCGCATCTTTGAGCGTGAAGCGCGAAAGCACTTTTTGCAGATCGATGGCCTGTCCGGAAAGCTCCACCGCCGCCGCGGCACTTTCTTCCGCGCTGGCCGTATTCTGCTGGGTTACCTTATCGATCTGCATCAAGCCCTGGCTGACCTGGGCGATCCCCTGGGCCTGTTCGTTGGAGGCGGCGGCTATTTCCTCCACCAGATCCGACACCTTGGTGATACTGCCGACGATCTCCCTAAGGGCTCCCGCTGTTTTATCGGCGATTTCAGCTCCTTTTTCCGTCTTGCGCACCGAACCTTCGATCAGGTCGGCCGTTTCCCGGGCCGCCTTGGCGCTGCGGGCGGCCAGGTTGCGAACCTCCTCAGCCACCACGGCAAAGCCTTTGCCGTGCTGCCCGGCCCTGGCCGCCTCGACGGCGGCATTCAGAGCCAGCAGATTGGTCTGGAAGGCAATTTCATCAATCACCTTGATGATCTTGGAAATATTTTCTCCCGCCTCATTGATCTCTTCCATGGCCTGGACCATGGACTGCATCTGTGAATTGCCGTTGGCGGCCACCTCCCTGGCATTCTTTGCCAGGCTGTTGGCCTGAGTGGCATTTTCAGCGTTGAGACGGGTCTGGGAGCCCATTTCCGCCATGGAGCTGGTGATCTCTTCCAGCGAGCTGGCCTGCTCCGTCGCCCCCTGGGAAAGGGTCTGACTGGAGTCGGCCACCTGGCTTGAGCCCCCGGCAATCTGCTGCCCGGCAACATAGATTCGCGCAATCAGGCCATTGAGATCGTCCCCGAGCGCCCGAAGGGCTCCCCGGACCACATCCTGATCGTCACGGGGTTTAGCCTCGAAGCTGAGATCCCCCTGGGAGAGCCGAACAAGAGCGGCGACCACTTCCTGCTGCAGGTTGTCGGCAAAATCGTCCATGGCCCGACCCATCTGGCTGATCTCATCCTGCCCCTGAAGCCGCAGGCGGATATCCAGATGGCCCTTTTCCATCTCCTGGATCATGGTCACCGCTTTTCGCAAGGGGCCCGTTATCCCGCGGACAATGAGCACCGCCAGCAGCACGGAAAGGATGACGGCCACCCCGGTTGTCGAAGCAAAAAGACTCAGCGTCCGGTGG
>QKGY01000061.1 GCA_003250235.1 Desulfuromonadaceae bacterium | reverse complement strand
TCAAAACGACCAAACTGGCCGACTGGATCGGTAGCCAGGTGAGTCTTCTCCAGAATGCATCGATCCTGATCCTGATTGTCGCCGTGACCACGCTGATCATTTTCCTGACGGAGCTGACTTCCAACACCGCAACGGCGGCCATGGTCATGCCGATTCTTTCTGCGGTGGCCGTAGGATTGGGGCAGAACCCTCTCCTGCTGGTGGTTCCTGCAGCGATTGCCGCTTCCTGTGCCTTCATGCTTCCGGTCGCGACACCGCCGAACGCCATCGTGTTCGGATCCGGCTACGTAACGATTCCGCAAATGGTCAAGAGCGGTTTTGGCCTCAATATCCTCGGGATTATTCTCACAACGGTCCTGACCTATGTTCTCGTGATCCCGGTTTTCGACGTGGTCATTAACGAGTTGCCCCAATGGGTTACGGCGGTTGCCAAGTAATCCGCCCTTCTGACATCCAAACAACGAACCGGCTCCCTGAGGGTCTTTTCGCCCTGTTCCAAGCACCGCCCCCGGAACAGGGCTTTTTTTTCGCTCAGTCGCAAAGGGGATCGTCTTGCTTCGTGAAAAAGAGGGTGATACAAAGAGGTGTGGGAGCGAGTCATGGGTGTTCGTGAAAGAACGAGGATACTGATCGAGGGCATCGTCCAGGGTGTCGGTTTCAGGCCATTCATCTACCAGGTGGCTACACGCTACGGTCTTGCCGGATGGGTCCTGAATGATTCCAACGGTGTCGTTGTTGAAATCGAGGGGCCTCCGAAATCCCTGGAACTCTTTATGGAGGCCTTCGAACAGGAACTTCCCCCCCTGGCTTCACTTTCTCATGTCCGAACCGAAGCCGTTCCCGTGACGGGGGAGACGTCCTTCGACATCCGACAAAGCCGCAGTCATGAACAGCGCACGGCTCAGATATCCCCCGACACCTTTGTCTGTGACGCCTGTCTTAAAGAGTTGTTTGATCCATCTGATCGTCGCTATCGCTATCCTTTCATCAACTGCACCAATTGCGGCCCCCGATACACCATTGTTACCGACATCCCTTACGATCGACGCTATACGACCATGGCGGGATTTCCCATGTGTCCTGATTGCCTTGAAGAATATGGGGACCCGCAATCGCGACGTTTTCATGCCCAGCCCAACGCCTGTCCGGTTTGCGGACCGACCCTGAGCCTGCATGATGCGCTGGGACAGATCCTTCCGGCTGCCGATGCGGTGGCGGCCACCGTGGCGTTGCTCAAAGACGGTCACATCGTAGCGATCAAAGGCCTGGGAGGGTACCACCTGGCCGTCGATCCTTATAATGACGAAGCCGTCCGTCGACTGAGGCAGAGAAAAAACCGCGACGAAAAACCCTTTGCCTTGATGGTGTCAAGTCTTGCAGACGCTGAAAAGCTTGCTCACTTGCATGCCGGCGAGGGACGGATGCTCGAAAGTGTCGAGCGGCCCATCGTTTTGCTGCAAAAAAAGGGCAATGGCGGAAGCCTCTCACCACTCGTTGCTCCGAAGAACGGGTACCTGGGGATCATGCTTCCTTATACCCCCCTGCATCATCTCCTGTTAAAGGATCATTTTCCTGCCCTGATCATGACCAGTGCCAATCTCAGCGACGAGCCGATTGTGTATGAAGATGAGGAGGCCAGGGAGCGCCTGGGAGAGATTGCTGACTATTTTCTGGGGCACAATCGGCCGATTCACACCCGGACGGATGATTCCATCGGCCGTGTGATGGGGGGTAGGGGATTGCTGCTTCGCCGGTCGCGGGGATTCGTCCCCAGGGGGGTGACGCTCCCGATTTCGCCACCGCCCATTTTGGCGGTGGGAGCGGAGTTGAAGAACACCGTCTGCCTGACCCGCGGGAACCAGGCCTATTT
>QKGY01000453.1 GCA_003250235.1 Desulfuromonadaceae bacterium | reverse complement strand
CCGGACTTGGCAACGACTTCATTTTCAAGGAAAAACCTGTAAAATTCACCGAAATCCAGAGCTACCCCGACTGGCAGGACAACCGCGTCGGCGCCCTGGACCTGACCGATGCGCAGAGCGACGAATACGTCGATTTATGTGCGTCCGTTTACGGCGGTCAGCCGGCCCACCAGATATTCGGATACCCCTCCCCCATCCAGGGGAACGACATGGATCTCGAATGCCAGCTCGCTTCACACGGCCTCTATTGCGGCGATTCGAGCGGCTACAACGACCCGCGAGCGAAGCCGCTGGAAGCCAGAAAGGACCAATGGGTCCTGCTGCTGCAGCTCGATTCGGATGACGATGCCGGCATGATGTGGGGCGATGTGGGAATGCTCTACTTCTGGATTCGCAAGGACGATCTGAAAAGCGGGAACTTTGACAACGTCTGGATGATCCTGCAGTGCTCCTGAGCCCCCAAACTTTCCCCAAACGCGGGAACAATCGAACAGGCTCCCGGCATGGAAAAAATAGACCTCTTCACCCTGGCCGAACACACGGGCCCCTACGAAAGCTGGCCGCTCAAGACCGAGCTGATCGAGCAGGGCAAACCGACGGGCAAGAAAGTCCCCGGTTTCGTGCTCGAAGCCCAGTACCGGCACAACGCCGGCTATCTGCTTGTCACCTCGTGGGACTGCCCTTTCGAAGAGGCGCAAACCTTTCTGCTGCTCTCCCCCGGGCTCGACGTTCTCTTCAAAAAAACCATCGGCGCCCCCTACGCCTCCATCTGGATGGAAGGCCACGAGATCGTCGACGAATCGACCGTCCTGTTCCACTGCGACGGCAACCTCGACATCAGGGCCACCGTCTGTTCCGCCAAAAAGTTGAAACTGGAGAAGTTCGACCGGCAGACCGGGAAGCGATTCTCCTCACCGTGAATCGTCCGGAGAACCCTCGTGGCAACAAAAAGGCCCCGGTCACTGACCGGGGCCTTTTGATTGAACCTTTGAGCCAAACGGATCTTTTACGGAGCCGGCTGGAACGGGGTGAAGTCACCGAAAAACGTATAGGCAGAGATAAAGGGCGCTTTAATGCTCGGAGCCTTGGCGATGATTTCAGGGATGTTTCTCGAAGCCAGGATCTGGACATAATTTGTCAGTGCCGTTCTTTCCTGCTGAACCAGCATGTAATACTGAACCATCTGCTCGGGGGTAAAGCCCCACATGCCGGCATCAATCGGGCATTTTTCAACGTTGCACCAGGCCTTCATCGCCTGGACCAGCATCGCGTCAACCTCGACCAGAAGCTCTTCGGTCAAATTGTCCTTGTTATTGAGTACCGTCAGGACGGCGTCTTCCATAGGTCCATGAAAGAGGGTCATCTTGTCGGTGATGAACTTGGGATAGCCGTTGTGGGTGCGAAGGGTCAGCATGGTGAGCCGGACCACCTCAAGCTGCTCGTGAGCCGGTTTGTACGACGAACCGCTCTGAACGATGGCATTGGCGCTGTCGATGGCGCTCTGCATCTCATCGAAATACGCCCCCCAGTTGGCATAGTTAGGGCGATAATCCTCATAAGCCGCCTTGAACTTGTTCCACTCGGCGTTGAAAATCATCATCCCCTTGGGCGTTGCAGGCAGCTCCATGTTGGTCTGGAACAGAGGCGGGATGTACGTTTTTTCCAGATTGACCATGGCCTGAAGCAACGCTTCATCCTTGGCAAAGGCCGACCCGACAAATCCGCATAGCAACAATCCAGCGACAACAAACAGCGACAACAATTTTCTCTTCATACGAGACTCCCCTTTTCAACATGGTTTAGGTGACAAGATCTTGGGGAGATCATGCAGAAGAAATGCCAATTTAATCCTTTTTAATCATCGGCATTAA
>QKGY01000262.1 GCA_003250235.1 Desulfuromonadaceae bacterium | reverse complement strand
AAGCATCTCTTCGGAGTCACATGCAGGGCCTACGGTGGCCACGATTTTCGTTCGACGAAGCACGGCATCTCCTTGCGCATCGGAGGTTAAAGAGAAAAGGACCCTCGCTTGTCTGCAAGAGTCCCCATGATTCCTCGTGGTTTTCCGTTAGTGATGGTAGCGCCCCTTGTATTCCGTATGCGCCTTGTTGGGCCCCTTGTGGCAACGAAAACAGCGCTGCTCGGTGATTTTTTTCTGTTCCAGTGGGGATGTCTCCCGTGGAAGAACCGATTCCTGACGTTGCCAGGGATTGCGATCCATTTCGGTCGTCAGCATCACCGGCTTATAGGCAATACTCCAGTCCGCCGAAATTTCTCCGGTGTGACACTCCGAACACCCGCCGGGGGCAGGAATGGATTTCCAGGAACGGAACATGGCGCACCCCCCCAGGATCAGGACGACAAGAAGAAGTGGCAGCAGTTGTTTTTTCCCAAACATTCGAACCTCCTAAGTCGAAAGACGCCAAAACTATAACACACCCCGAACCCCAGGCAAACGGCAAAAGGTTGCCCGTTTTTAAACGATTGTGGTATAAATGCTTTTTTGCTGGACAATGGAGGATTCTTTAACATCATGACAATGCGACGTTTTTTTCGCTATCTCCTGCTTTCGGGTGCCGGCCTTTTCGTCGCCGGCGTTCTCACCCTCGTAGCCGCCTACCTTTATGTCTCCGGATCTCTCCCCCGCGTCGATACGCTGTCCGATTACCAGCCCCCCATCGTCAGCACGGTGTACAGTGACAGCGGGGAAGTCATCGCGGAATTCTTTCGGGAAAGGCGCATCATCGTTCCTGTCGAAAAAATGCCCCGGCAACTGATCCAGGCCTTCGTTTCCGCTGAGGACTCCCACTTCTACAAACACCAGGGAATCGACTTTATTTCCATTTTGCGGGCCGCCCTCAAGAACATCAAAGCCGGAGGCATCGTCCAGGGAGGCAGTACCATCACACAGCAGGTGGCCAAGAGTCTGCTGCTCACTCCCGAAAAAAAATTCGAACGCAAATTCAAGGAGGCAATCCTCGCTTGGCGCATGGAGAAGAAACTCTCCAAGGAGGATATTCTTTACCTGTATCTCAATCAGATCTATCTGGGCCATGGCGCCTATGGGGTACAGGCAGCCGCCGAGAACTATTTCGACAAGAATGTCGAAGATCTCAACCTGGCTGAATGCAGTCTTCTGGCCGGACTTCCCCAGGCCCCCAGCCGGTACTCCCCCTACAGGAATTTTCCCCGCGCCCGGGAACGGCAGAAATACGTGCTCAGTCGCATGGTAGATGAGGGATACATTACCGAGGCGCAGGCCGCGGAAGCCCTCGATACTCCCTTGTCCATCAAGCCCCGCGTCAATTCCTTCATCGCCGACGCCGCCTATTTTACCGAACAGGTTCGTAGATATCTCGAAGACACCTACGGCAAGGAGGTGCTCTATACCGGCGGGCTTCAGGTTCACACCACGATGAATCTGAAAATGCAGCAGGCCGCGCAAAAAGCCGTCAGAGACAATCTGCGCGAGCACGACAAACGGCTCGGTTACCGGGGTCCCCTGCGCGTTCTCGCCCAGAGCGAAGAAGAGGCCTTTTTTTCCGAGCAGGTCAAAGGCTTCGAAGAGTCACCGCTGTCTGAAGGAGATGTGACCGAAGGCGTTCTCACCGGCAATACCGCGGAGGCCCTGTCGATCCGTATCGGAAACGATAAGGGGTCTATTCCGCTCAAGTCTCTGACCTGGGCTTCGCCTATACGCGTCGTTTCACGGGACACCCCACCCAAAGGAAATTCCGCGGGCGGAACGACCCTTCTGCCTCGCGGGTCGGTTCTGCAGGTCAGCATTCAAAAACG
>QKGY01000191.1 GCA_003250235.1 Desulfuromonadaceae bacterium | reverse complement strand
GGGAACAAACATAACAACGCCATCCCCCTTTGTCAAGGGCAAATCCGGTCATTCATCGCGTGATTTTTTTACAGAAACGGCAGGATCAGATGATCGAAAAGCAGCCAGCCCGCAAGGGAAAATTGCAGGCGTCCCGGCGTCTGGTAAAGGTAGTCCGGCGACTGCTCCAGCGCCGGGCCGAAAGCGTCTCTGAACCCGCTGCCGAAACGGGCGGCGAACTCGGCTTCGGCGACGCCTTCCGCGGTGCGTAGTCCGAGATACAGGGTTTCGGCCATGGCCTGCCGCTGATCGAAACGTTCCAGAACCTCGGCCGGATCAAGGCCCTGGTGCAGCAGTCGGCGATAACGGTCCAGGTCCGCGGGCACCGCCAGGCGCAGCCCGCAGTCGCGGGCCTCGAAGGCATGCGCGCCGGCCCCGATGCCGAGGCAGGGCCGGCGCCGCCAGTAGCCGAGATTGTGCCGGCACTGACGGCCGGGACGGGCATAGTTGGAGATTTCGTAATGCTCGAAACCGGCTTCGGTCAGGCGGTGATGGAGGGTCAGAAACTGATCGGCATAGGCCTCTTCGTCGGGCAGGCGTAATTCGCCGCAGAGTTGCCGTTCATGATAGGGGGTGCCATCCTCCACGGTCAGGCCGTAACAGGACAGATGGGCGGGCGCTTCATCGAGCAGACGAAACAGGTCCTGTTCGAGAGCGGCGACGGTCTGTCCCGGCTGGGCAAACATCAGATCGCAGGAGATATTCTCGAATCCGGCGCGACGGGCCAGTCGGAGGGCCTGCACGGCCTGGTCGGGGGTGTGAATCCGTCCCAGGCGGGCCAGATTTTCCGTTTGCAGGGATTGCACCCCCAAAGAGAGCCGATTGACCCCCGCGGCGCGATAGCCGCTTAAAGAAGCCGCCGTTACCGTGCCGGGATTGGCCTCCAGGCTGATCTCGACATCGGCGCTCAGCCCAAACCGATGGGCGGCGGCGGACAAGATCCGGTCAATCTGTTCGGGCGACATCAGCGACGGGGTGCCGCCGCCGAAAAAGATCGAGGTCAGCGGTCCTTGCCGGTGCCCGGCGGCGGTCAGCTCCAGATGCCGGAGCAGCAGCTCAACATATTCGGCGATTTGTCCGGGGGTGTGGCGGTCAATGGAAAAAAAATCGCAATAGGGGCACTTGCGAACACAGAAGGGAAAATGCAGATAGAGACCGATCATCGAGTGGGCGGTAAAGACCGGGAGGCCGAAGCTTTGGCCTCCCATGGCAAAGGATATCGGTTCATCGGATAAAAATAAAGGACATCACCGCCAGGCAGAGCACGGCCAACAGCACACCGATCCCCACCGGATAAGCGCCCAGGCGGCTGCGTCGTTCGATGGCGGCGTCGATGACGGAGAAATCCGGTCTGTCGCCGACGGCGCCGAACCACAGCCGGGCGCCGTATTGCTGCAAACGGGCACCGGGATCGGCAAAAAAACGGGCCAGCCCCGCCGGAACCTTCTGCGCGAAAAACCGTTCTCCCCAGGCGTTGAGCCCGTTGAACAGCTGATCGCAACCGAGGTAGAAAAGCTTACCCCCTTTGCGATAAATCCAGTCCGTATCCAAGTTGAGGGCACGGATTTCTGGCGGATAGATGCCGGACAGCATCAACAGGGCGAAAGCCAGTGCGCCGAACAGAAGAATCTGCAGCTGACCAAGCACGTGGGCCGCGGTGTAGGGAACATAATCGACCGGATAAGGCAGCAGATTATAGAGCGGCTGCGGAAACATGCCGATAGCCACACAGAGAAAAGCAGCGATGCCCATGGCCAGGCGCATATTCCAGGGGGCCTCTTTCGGCCGCAGACCGGAATCGTGACCGAAAAACATGAAGAAAGGCACCTTAATACCGGCATGATGAAAGACA
>QKGY01000269.1 GCA_003250235.1 Desulfuromonadaceae bacterium | reverse complement strand
GTCGAGCAGCAGAGACCATCTGTCGATGTATTCCAGGTCCATGCGCATCCAGTCCTCGAAGCGGATGTCATTGCGCCCGCTGACCTGCCAGATGCAGGTGAGCCCCGGCTTCATCGAGAGGCGGCGCCGTTGCCAATGCTTGTAGTCCTTCACCTCCGAGGGGAGCGGCGGACGCGGCCCAACCAGGCTCATCTCGCCGCGAAGAACGTTGATCAACTGCGGCAATTCGTCCAGACTGCTTTTCCGCAGGAACCTGCCGACCCGAGTCACCCGCGGGTCCTCCTTGATCTTGAAGACGGGGCCGTCCATTTCGTTGGCTGCCGCCAGTTGCAGCCTGAGAGTCTCCGCCTCGAGGACCATGGTACGGAACTTGAGCAGCGTGAATGTACGCCCGTTCAGTCCGCAGCGCACCTGGCGGAAGAATACCGGGCCGGGGCTGGAAACCTTGATGCACAGTGCGACGAGGAGAAACAGGGGCGCAAGGAATACGACGCTGACGACGGCCAGGGTCCGATCGATCACGGACTTGACCAGCAACGCCAGTTCCTTGCGCGGAGTGGAGGAGAGTATCAGCATGGGGATGCCGACGAACTGGTCAATGTAGATTGAGGCGACCTTCGGCTGATACATAAGCTCGGGGACCTGCCAGTCGGGGAGCACCCGGACGTTCACCCCCTGCTCTTCGGCAAAATTGAGGTAGTCGACGATATTCTCGACCCTGGCCAAAGGAATCGCAAAAATGACCTCATCCACCGTTCGTGAGAGTAGAATATTGCGAAAATCACCCATCTGGCCGATGACGGAAACACCGCCGGCCACCCTCTCCCCGACAGTGCCGGGGTCTACCTCGAGGCAGCCGATGATGTGGTATCCCAGTTCCTCGTTGGCCGCTACATAGCGGATGAGTTCCTGCGCCCGCGTCCGGCTGCCGATGATCAGGATCTCCTTGCGGTTCAGACCACGCTTTCGGCGCAAGTGGATGACGGCACGGAAAGCGGTCAGGAGCAAGATGGCGAGACCGGTAAAGAGTCCCATCAACATGCGGCTGCCGCCGGCCATCTGAAGCAGGTAGAGAAGCAGGACAACCCCGATGGTGCCGATCAGCACGCTCTTTGCGACTCGAAAAAAAACCCTGTCGAAGCTCTGCCGTCCGTGCAGTTCGTAACAATCGCAGAAATCGAAAGCCAGTCCGCAGCTGAGCATGGTCGCAAGAAAGATAAAGGCGAAGTGTTGGCTGTCGAGCGGTTCATAGCTGCCAAGCCCTCCCTGGAGGCAGATAAAATAGGCCGCCAGAAAGGCGATGGCCGTCAAAAGCAGGTCGAGCACCTTGTGGCCGATTTGTTCCCTCAGCACGTTGCACCTCCCAGAGCCCGCCATGCTGCTTGGCATGGCGCGTCCCCAGCATCCCTCTTGCCCCTTGACTAATCAGGGAGAAAACAGAAAACCGTGAAGACCTTAAAAACTTAACCATCGCCCTCTCGGCCATCCCGGCAACCAAAGAGCGCCTCTTCGTACCCTCCCATCAAAGTGGATTCAACTCCGGCAACCATCTGAAGAGAGACATCCGGTGGACTATCAGAGAAATTTCAGGCCAGGCAACCCTCATCGACAAAAAAAGTTCGATTTTTTGAGGCCTTTCCTTATTCAAACAAATAGCACCCCCTCTCCTCCTGTCAAGCAGCGGCACAATGTCCCGCTTCTCCGGCCACCCCGGGCGGTCGCTCCTTGACACCCTCGAAAGTAGTGTTAACTGTTTAGTACGTTCCTCTGAAATTTGCGTTTCATAAGAAGCTATCAGCCTGAAAATGCGAAAGAAATACTAATGAACCCAGGGGGATTGGCGAAAATCGGCTTCAGGAGTTCCCTTCGGCTGGGACCAGTCACCGGCCGGGCCGGAAAGGTGGTACAGATCGGCTCGACGTCCTGACTAGACACAGGCCTTTGCGGCGCGCCGCCGCACCTCCACGAGTTCGCGATTCCGGGTGCAGACGGGAATAGAACCCATGAACAAACCAGGGACTGCCGCCGGTGAAGTCACGATCATCCGGCACCGATCGGGCTGGCAGCTCATCGACTTCAAAGAGTTGCGGGAATATCGCGACCTCTTCTTCTTCCTCGTCTGGCGCGATATCAAGATCCTATACGCCCAGACCATTCTCGGCTTTTCCTGGGCGATTCTCAATCCGGCCATCCAGATCCTCATCTTCAGCGTGGTCTTCGGCAAGATCGCCAAGGTGCCGACGGAGGGAATCCCTTACATCCTCTTCTCGAGCGTCGCCATAGTCCCCTGGACCTACATGTCCCAGGCCATGACCCAGTCGAGCCAGTGCCTGGTGCTTGGGCAGCACATGCTCGGCAAGATCTACTTTCCCCGGCTCATCTTCCCGATAACCCCCGTGTTGGCTAGACTGGTCGATTTCGGGATCTCCATGCTGATCCTGCTGGGGCTCGCGCTCTATTACGGCATCCTCCCGACCTGGAATCTTCTCTACTTCCCGCTCTTCGTCGTAATGATGACGAGCATTGCCGCCGGCGTCGGCATGTGGCTTTCCGCCATGGCCATCCGCTTCCGGGACGTGAAATTCGCCATGCCGATCGTAATCCAGTTCCTGATGTACTCGGCACCGGTGGTCTACTCGGCGGCCTCCATCCCGCCGCAATACAGAATGCTCTACTCCCTCAACCCGCTGGTCGGCGTCATCGAAGGCTTCCGGGCCTGCCTGCTGGGCCTGCCGATCCCTTGGCCCTACATCATTCCGGGGAGTTTCACCGCCGCCCTGCTCCTGGTCGGCGGCGCCTTCTACTTCAAGCGGATGGAGCGGGTGTTCGTCGACGTGATCTGAACATTCATTGGTGAGGCAATGGCAGACCAGGACATAGCGATCCGTGTAGAGAATCTCAGCAAGCGCTACCGCATCGGGCTGAAGGAGCAGATGCACGACAGCCTTGCCGGCGCACTTATCGACGTGCTGAGGAGCCCGCTCAAGAACTACAGGAAGTACCGTTCCCTCTACACATTCGACGAGAGAGGACAATCGGAAGAGGCGGCCGACGTCATCTGGGCCCTGCGCGACATCTCCTTCGAGGTGCGCCGAGGGGAAGCCCTGGCCATCATCGGTCGCAACGGCGCCGGCAAGTCGACCCTCCTCAAGATCCTGTCGCGCATTGCCGACCCAAGCGAAGGACGGGCTGAGATCCGAGGGAAGGTTTCGAGCCTGCTGGAAGTAGGGACCGGCTTCCACCCCGAACTCACCGGACGGGAAAATGTCTACCTGAACGGCACCATCCTGGGGATGAAGAAGCGGGAGGTCGACCAGAAGTTCGACGAGATCGTCGACTTCTCCGGGGTCGGCAAATTCATCGACACCCCCGTCAAGCGCTACTCCAGCGGCATGAAAGTGAGGCTGGCGTTCTCCGTTGCCGCCCACCTCAACCCGGACATCCTGGTGGTGGATGAGGTTCTGGCTGTGGGCGACGCCGAGTTCCAGCGCAAGTGTCTCAACAAGATGGAAGATGTCGAAAAGGGGGGGCGGACCGTCCTTTTCGTGTCACACAACATGCCGTCGGTCATGCGCCTCTGCCCCCGTGCCATCCTGCTCAAAGACGGTCGCATCGCCGAGGAGGGGCCGTCCCGGCAGGTGGTCAGCAACTATCTCTGCTCGGATCAGGGGGTCATGGCCGCCCGGGAATGGCCGGAGCCCGCGAAGGCCCCGAACGGCCCCTACGCAAGGCTGCGTGCGGTGCGGGTAAAATCGGCCGACGGCCGCATCAGCGAAAACATCGACGTCCGGGAGACGTTCCGCATCGAACTGGAATACGAGGTCCTGCGGGAAGGACGGGTACTGATGCCCTACATCACCCTGCGCAACAGCGAGGGGGAAGCGATCTTCACCTCCATCGACCAGGACGCCGCCTGGCGCAGCCGCGCCCGCCCCGAGGGGCGCTATGTCAGCACCGCTTGGATCCCCGGCAACCTCCTGGCCGAGGGGATGGTCTACGTCAACTGCCACGTTCGGACGCGCTACCCCGATACCCTGCAGTTCTCCGAATACGGGGCGGTCGCGTTTTATGTTGTCGACAGTCTGCAGGGGGATTCAGCCAGGGGCGACTGGTCGAAGCATCTGGCGGGGGTGGTGCGACCGCTGCTTGACTGGTCGACAGAATTTCAGGTGGGCTCCGCGGGGGATGGCCCCCCTCCCCCCCTCGCACCGTGAGGATTCGCTGAACGAGCGACGGAAAGGGTTGAAGCTATGGCTCTGGAAGAAGAACTTACCGCAGGGAAAGAGTTGCTGCCACGGCAGCCCGACAACGTCATCCGAAAGCTCGGGGAGAGCGTGGAGAGCGGACCCATGCCAAAACGACCGTTCATTATTATAGCCATCGTACTGGGTGCGGCCACGATCCTCCTTCTGGATCAACTCTTCACCCCCGTCCTGCTCGACGCCTTGGAGAGGGTTACCGGGAAGTCCGCATCCATGGAGGTTGTACTACGGGCCCATTTCCTGTTCGTTTTTTCCCACTTCCTCCTGATTCTTTTTTACCTTCTTTTCATCCTACCAGTCAGGAATTTGAAAACTCGTTTTCTGCTTTATTGCCTTGCAGCAGAATCAATCGTCTTATGTGCCATATGGACATTAGACCGATTAGACAATTATTTCTGGAGTGAGGAATCGGCCCTGACCTTCTGTTCTGCAGTTCTTCTACTTTTCACATCACTCGCTGCATTACTCAACATTTTTTATATAAAGCTCAATGATGGATACACGAGGATCCACTTCATATTTTGGTCACTTTTGTTTTCGGCCTTCCTTTTTGCCGGCATCGATGAATTCTTCATGATCCATGAAAGGGCCAGGCTCATTGTCGACGCCAACTGGGCGAATGACTTGACAACTGCCGCCTATGCAGGCGGTGCCATCATTTTTATCCTATTCTTTTATAGAGTTGTTAGAGACAAGGTCTTCGAAAGAAGATCCCTTTTCTTCAAACTCCTTCTTGCAGGAATTGCCGTATTTTCATCCTCCGTCTTTCTCGACTCTTTCGACTTTTTGTTCGTCTTTCTCGACCGCTATGTCCTGACTTTCAACCTCCTGGATTCGCTGGAGGAAATACTTGAATTCACGGCCGCAACGCTGTTCTTCTGTGCCTTTGTCATCAACCTTTTCGAGACAAACGACCACCACCTCCTTCGCCTAACCATGGCCCGCTCCAAACCCTTTGAGCCGAACCCCTGGATGAAGAAGTCGTTCTGGAGCCTGATCGTCCTCTCCCTCGTCTTTTCCGCGGGGGTCAAGGTGGTCTTCAGCATGGACGGGGAACCGATCATCCATGAGAAGGGGTACAAAGTCTCTGTCTTCGCCGACATCAACGACGGCCTACACCAGCCAGACGGCTTGATCTACCATCCGGACCTCGGCCTTCTTGTCGGCAACGGGCACAACGCATCCAGCATCCTCGCCTTCAACAGCCAGGGCGAGGTCCGGCCCTTCGCCGATGCAGCGAGCGGCCTCATCTCTCCCGAAGGGTTCGCAACTTGGCAAGGTGCCCTGCTCGTCGCCGACGACAGCTTGAAGAAGGTCTTACGGTTCGACGCACCGGGAAAGGCGACAACCATAGTGGATGAAGTGGGGCTGAGGTCCCCGGACGGCCTCGCCATCGACCCGCAGGGCAACCTCTACCTCACCGACCAGAAACTGTCGATGGTCATCAAGTTCTCCGGCGGCAAGCGCCAAATTCTGGCCACATCCATAGATGGTCTCCGGGCTCCCGAAGAGATCGCCCTGGATGAACAGGGAAACCTCTACGTCACGGACGAGGTCGCCCGATCCGTCTTCAAGATCACCCCGGAAGGCCAGACATCCACGCTCATCGGGCCCTCCAGAGGGCTGAAGAATCCCGAAGGGATAACCTATCACCGAGGGCAGCTTTACGTGACCGACAGCAAGGTCGGGTCCATCTTCCGCCTGAACCCCGACGGCACGGGAGGGGAGTTCCTGACCTTCGCCAAGGAATACAGGGGGTTGTCTGGGATAGCGTTCGACGAACAGGACCGCCTCTACGTCGTCTCCGCAGACCCCTATAGCATCAACGGCTACATATTCCGCATCGAGTCGTACAAATGAAAGAGTCGATTACGGAAAACATGGCATGCGCGAAGAATCTTCGACCGAGTTCCCCTGACCCGCAAGCGGAAGAGGCCGGAAAACAACACGCGGGAAGGACTCCCATGCGTTATCTGGGGCCTCTTCTCGTGATCTCCCTGCTGAACATCCTCGCAGGTAGCGCCATAACCCGGTGGTTTCGCCCCTACCGTTTCCTGCTGATCGAGGAGGACGCCCTGGTTGAGAACCTCACCGCCGTATTTTTTCTGCTGGCCTTCGCGCTGGCGCTCTTCTTCTCGCTCAGGATACGACCGCGTCGAATGCACCGGGGCCTCGCGACCCTGGCTCTCGTTGCCCTCGTCGGATTCCTGGACGAGATCAGCTTTGGGGAGCGGCTTTTCAACCTGTCGATGCCAGCATGGGGAGGTGTACAGCTGGATGCGGTCCACGACTTGGTCGAGCTGGCTTACAAAAATATCCCGCTCCCTGCGATCCTGATCACAGCTGGCGTCCTTGCACCGCTGGCCGCCGTCCTAGTCGTCCGGAGGCTATCAAAGCAGGCTAAGGAGACAAGCCTCTGGTCTGCGCTGGCCAACCCCTCCCTCTGCTTCGTCGCGCTCTTCAGCCTCTTCATTGCTGCAGCCGTCCTGATCGACCTGCACCTCTTCCGCAGCCGGCTTCTCTTTTCCCTGGAAGAGGTGTTCGAACTGAACGCGGCCCTGACGCTGTTCTTCTTCTCCTTCAGCCTCTATGAGTCCGCCAGCGACGGCATGGCTTCGCCCCGCAGAACGAAGGAAAAGAGAGGACACAGGAGCGCTGAGAAGCCTCCTTGCTCTCCGGCGACCAGACCGCAGGGAACCGACACGTCAAGCGTCTGAGGAGTCTTGGTGAAGATGCACGCAAGCTGAGAGGAACCGACACGTGGAACGCACAGGCCATCGGGTTGACGCGCTGATCTACTCACTGTTTGCGGGGCTGGTCTTGGCAGCTCTCGCACACCTCTGTTATTCCGAACCGGTGGTCTACACCCGCCTGGTGAACGAAGACCAGTGGGGGGAGTACGGTACGGCTGTCGGCTTCGGCCTGGCCGGCGTGGCGCTGCTCGGGCTCAGCGCGAGACCCGCCCCTCCAGCCAGAAGATTCCTGTGGGCCCTCTTCGGACTGACGGCACTCGGCATCGCCGGAGAAGAGGTCAGCTGGGGACAGCGCATGTTCCACTACTCCACCCCCCCCCTTTTTCATGAGTTGAACACCCAGGGGGAGGTGAACCTCCACAACTTCGGCCAGTTCGACGCCCTGCTGAACCGCTCCGGCCTGCTGCGTCAGACGGTCAGCCTCCTGATTCTCGGTTGGTCGGCTCTCTCCCTCCTCATTTCAATATCTGCACCGCGTCTCCTCAAGCGGCTTGAGGATGTCGGCCTACCCGTGATCCCCCCCAGGCTGCTACCCTTTTTCCTGGCGGTCCCCCTGCTTTTCATTGTCAAGCCACTGGCACGATCGGATGAGATCGGCGAGCTCTTTCTCGCCGCCGCAGTGCTGGCTTGGACGGCAGACCTCTGGCTCAGACACTCACTGACCTCGCCTCCCCGGAACGGCAAATGTGCGCTCATCGTGCTCGGGGTTTTTCTTGCCGGAGCCCTTTTTTCCATAGCTCTCACCAAGAAATTCCCGGGTTCCCTGAAGGGGGCCTTGGAATCTATGGCGACAAGGGGTTATCCGGAGATGGCGATGTACGACCAGGCCGACCAGATCTACCGGCACATCTATGCAAATCCTGACCTTCTCAGACCTGAAACGCGCATCAAGCACGCCAGAATGCTCCTGGAGTTGGGACAGGAGGAGCGGGCCCATCAGGTCCTGCGAGAAGACCTGGTAGAGCTGTCTGACGGCCCCCGAGACAAAGAGCGCCATGGCGAATTCCTGAGACGGCGGGGCACTGTTCACGCTTTGCTGGGCGAAACCGATCAGGCCGCGACCGATTTTGCCGAAGCCATTAAAATCGAGCGGAGAGCTGCCGAGTCGACATCGGACCCAGATGAGAAGGCAGAGAGACTCTGGCTGGTCGCCCAGACTTTGGAGGCCCGGGGCGATCTTGGCGAGGCACTGAGTGTCGCAGGGGAGGCCAGGGAGATCGCTGTATCGGGGAAGGTGCGCAGGAAACTGGAAGAGTGGGTCCTTTTTCTGAAGGATCCAGCAGCCGCTCGAGCCCAACTGAAGTTATGACTGGAGGGCACAAGCAGCGGCCTAATGCGGGAAAGGGGCCTGACGTTCTACGAAACGTCAACAATGACTGGCAGAAAAAGACTCCGTCAAGGCCAGGACGCCTTGGAGAACAAGATTTCACGGAGGAGATATGACGAGCGAGCACGGACCGAAAAGAGCCTCTATATCCTGGTGGCAACTGGTCCTTGGGATAGACCTTTTCCTGCTCCTGGCAACGATTATAAAAAAATACCCCCTCTACTTCCACGGGAGGCAATTTTTGGTCAGGAACTTCAACCTTGCAGCGGAAAGGAACAGCGCGGTCTGGTGGTCGATGGCCTGCCTCCTGGCTCTGTCATTTATCGCCTATGAGATCTTTTCCCAGCAGGAGGGGAAAGGGAAAGCCGCATGGCTCGTCCTTTCGATCGTACTTGCCGGCCTATCTCTTGACGAGATCGCCTCCCTGCACGAAAGAACCGGCGGCTGGAACGCAACGCGGGTGATCTTCGGAGTTCTCTTGGCCGTCCTGATGACTTATCCGGTGGTCACCCTGTTCAGGCGCGATAAGTCCAAGAGCTCGCCCCTGCTCATCGCCTCGGCCTTTTTCGTGTTCGCATGCGTCGCCCTGCAGGAACACCTTGAGCATCACTTCGCCTTTCCCGAATGGTCTCTGGGAATACGGGTCGGCGTCGAAGAAGGTTCGGAGTTGCTGGGGTTCTTCCTTCTGTTCTGGGGGATCGTCCCCCGGCGAACCGGGATCGCGCCAGATGGCCTTCGAGCCATGATCCCCAACCCTTTTATGATGAAGAACCTGGGCCTGTTGGTCCTAGTCGGCGGTCTGATCCATTCGCTCGCATGCATCACTGTCCCGAGTCTCATCGACATCACCAGGCAAGGGAATCCGCTCGTCTGGTATCCCGCCGCCGTCTTCTTTCTGCTGTTTTCCGCAACATGCTGGCGAAACCTGGACCCTTCGCGAGGGAAACCCGGCATCGAGGTCTGCATGTCTGTTTTCTTTCTGGCCTGTTCCATCGGGTTCGTCTACCGCCTGCCGAAACTTTTCGGGAGCCTCAACGCCCTGGTTTCCGAAGAATATCTTCCGAGCGTGTTCCTCTTCTCCATCGTCGCCGGGCTCTTGGTCCTATCGAGCGGTATCAAGGGCCATCTGTCTCTGAACGGGAGACATTTCCTCGGCTTGCTGGCCTTGCCACCGCTGTGCTTGCTGAACAAATCGCCGGAGGTGCTGTCTCTTGCCTCGGGCATCTTGGCATATCTGGTTTTCCATGTTTTTGGGACGCTGGAGCCCCTCGGCAGGGCAACGACCGACAAAGTCGAGCGGGGTCCGTATCTCGCCTGATGCGGACAGGGACCGGAGAAGGGTCGGTAGAGGGAGTGAGGCTGATATGGCTATACGATATAACCCCGAAACAATAAACGCTCTCCTCGGGTTGATCGACCAGGCCGATTTGCGCTATTACCGGCCGCGCTGCCGACATGAACCGGGAGACGTCCTCGACCTGCAGGTCGAGGGGGTTTTTCCAGCGGTCGCGGGGCGGGTGCAGCTTCGGATCGAGGCCTTCGCCGGGAGCGGCTTTGCCGGTCAGGTCTACCGCACGACCCTTCTCGGCTTCTCGCCGGCAGCCCTGGCCGCGACCGGCCTGAGGACCGGCGCCACGTACGCCATCAAGATCCACACCCCCCCTTCGCGTCGTTCGCAACGCTTCCGCAACGCCATCTACTGGCTGGGATACCAGGGGGCCTTCCCCGCCCAGGTTAACGAGAATGCCGCACGCGCCGGGGCCTTGTGGCAGAAGCTGATCCGCCGGGGGGCCAGAAGCCGTTTCGGGGAGGAGAGCTGCGTCGTTGACGTGCACGCCACCTTCTTCGACCCTGCTCTCGCCAGTTTCGGCGAAATCAACGAATGGGTCCCGGGACGGGTATGGCGCCTCGAGATCGACCGTGAACTCTTTCGCCGCCGGCGCAACTCGTCGAAGAAAAGCCGCTCGTCGCGAGAATACCTGGCCAAGAAAAGATTCATGGCCAATTTTGTCGCCCTCCTGCACGACATGGGCGCCCATGAACTGGCACGGCAATACGAGTGGTGGACCGCCAAGAGTCAGCCGAACGTCCTAAAGAGGCTCGATTCCGACACGGGTCCGGCGGCGGGGCTGACGGCGCTCGATTTCCGCCCGGGCCTGGCCCTGCTCTTTTTCCTGCCGCTCAGCCCCATCGACTTCAAACTCATATTGCGCGGACTCAAGCGGGGCGCCTTGGTTCAGTTCGACCGCCCCGAGCTCGACCAGCTTCGCGACTTCTGCCTGCAAAACCAGGAAGAGTTTGCCGAGCTCGCTCCTGTTCTGGATGAGCTGGCAGAGGTTGAAGCGCTTTACCGTAACTCCCTCCCCGACATCACCCGGCACCGACTACGCCTGCTGACCGACGGTTCCTTGCGGCGAGACGTAAAAAACGGGCTGATTGCGGGCTGGAAAGGTCTTGGACTGATCGATGCGGCCCATGCCCAGTCCCTCCAGACGTCACCCCTGGCGTTCTGCCTCTTCTACCTGAGTGGAGCCCTGCCCGTGCTGGGCAAAAAGCTGCGCCGCCTCTGGGGCCGCCCTGACTACGGCGAGCACCTATGGACCGCGCTCGGCAGCACCGGGTACCTTCGCCGGGTCCTGCGCGCCCGCCAGGCGGAATGTCTCATCAACTGGCATCGCAAAGGCAGGGTTGGAGAAGCCGGCGTGGACTTCTTCCTGCGCCACCCCCTCCTCTTTGCCGCGCTACGGATTTTTCCCGGGCTCCTCCCCCTGCCCGCCAAAATGCACCGGGCGCTCATCGACTGGCGCTACGCCATGGAAAAAGTAAAAGCGGCTGTCGTTTTTCCCATCCGGTTCTACCGCAACGCTGAGTTTCGCCTCGAATGGTTGAACAACGAAATCGATGAGGGGATGCGCCAAGGGATGATCCAGGCGGAGGAGAAGGAGCGGATACTCTCCCAGATTTCCGACCCCTTGATGCAGAAATACATGAAGTGCTTCGCCGTTCATTTCTGCACCTTCCCCATCACCAGGGTGGCGATGCTCGCGGTCGGGGTCTATGCCTATTTCAATTTTGGCAACACCTGGCAGGAGAGCATGGCCTATGCCCTGGCCGCGGCTCTCGTCATTGGCGTCATCCTCCCCATCTCCCCCGGGAGCCTCATCAGAGGCCTCTATGTCGTCTACCTGATGATCAGGGAACGCAACTTCAGGAACTACTGGCTGGCGGCGGCAGTTTCGTTCTGGAGATTCATCGGCTACCTTGGGGTGCCGCTGCAGATGGTGAAGGAGTTCCCGCCCTTGGCCCGCCTGATCGCCTCGCGCTGGGTAACCAAAGTGGCCGGCATCGTCCCGGTTTTCGGGGAGTCCGGCGCGCTGCTGGAGCATATGGTCTTCGATCTGTGCGTCAACTTCCCACTATCCATAAAAAATCGATTCAAGAAACAGGAGACCGAAACCAAACCGAAACCGGCTACCGACGTAGGCCTTTACAAGAATTGATTCTGCTCCGGCGACCGGACAACCGGCGCAAACGCGCTGACCCCACAGCGCAGCACGGTTCCAGACAACAGTTGAAATCAATGGATTTCGCCCCCGAGAGGACACCCAGATGGCGACAAAGATATCTGCCGCAAAACCATTCAAAATCGGCGTGGTCGTAAACGAGTTTTTTTGCGATGAATACCCCCCCCTCGGCGGATTTGGCCTGTCGGCGAAAAATTTTGCCGAGTTCTTCCAGTCCCAGGACAGATACGCTGTCGAGGTCGTCGCCCTGCTTCCCGCCTATCGTGGCAAGGGGGCGCCGCCGACGATGTTGCACGGAACGCGGATCCTGCCTACCCCGCCAGAGCTGGCGATAGGCAATCCCCGGGTGTTCAAAAAATACCGGGACGACCTGCTCAGAGAAAACATGGACCTGCTGATCAGCATCGACTACTACCCCAATTACTTTCAACGACTGATGGCCCTGCCACGCACCCCTTGGATCCACTGGATCCGTGATCCACACTCGAACGAAAACTGGGACCGGATTCTCGGCCTGGCTAAATCGGAATTTCCCTGCGAATATTCCGAGAGCGCACGTGCGCGGGCCCGGAACTATCTCAAGCTGCAAATCTCACGGCGCCTGCTCCGGCGCAAGTTTCACTGCGGCATACAGGAGACCTGGCTACAGGACCGTGCGCGCGATGGATTTCCCCTCATCGGCAAGGAGTTCTCACGACTGGTAAACAGGATAAACGTACCGAAGACGACCGTCGTGAAGGACCCCAGGCCGAACGCGCTGTTTATCGGGCGACTGGTTCCGGTGAAGCGCCCATGGATCTATTTTGAACTGGCCCGGCGGTTCCCCGAGGTCGAGTTCAATGTTGTAGGAGAGCCCGATCACCGGATGCACCTGACCCAGATCCTGAAGGAGGCCCAGCAGGTCCCGAATCTGCGCTTTCTCGGCAAACGGGTGGGCCACGACCTGGAACAGAGTCTCGAGAAGGCATGGGTTCTCGTCAACACCTCGATCCACGAAGGGATGCCGCAGTCTGTTCTGCAGGCCCTGGCCTTCGAAACGCCGGTGGTCAGCGCGCTCGACTTCGGGGGGAGCATCGCCTCCTTCGGTGTTTATGCCGGCGAATGTAGCGGGGATGGCATGGCCGAGGTAGACTCGTTTGCTCGCGCCCTGCAGGGGCTTCTGCAACATGAGGGCAAGAGGAGGGAACTCGGCAGGGCCGGGCGACAGTTCGTACAGGCCAACTATACCGATGCGGCCTTTCTGGATCAGTTTCTGGCGATACTGTCCAAGATGGAAGTCCCTATAAACGAAACCGCTTGACGGTTACGGGCTCAATCTCCAGAAGGGCAGACCCTTGCCGCCTCTTTTGAGACCTCAGGGGCAACCCTCCGTGCAGTCCCAGGGAGCCAATCGTGAGAATAGCCTTCTTTGTCAACAGGTTTCCCGCATTGTCCCAAACCTTCATCCTCAACCAGATCTGTTGCCTGGTCGATGCCGGCCATACGGTGGACATATTTGCGCGACGAATCGGCAACGAAGAGGCCAACAACCCCTTTTCGGCACAGAAAAACCTCTCCTGCCGCATTGTCTATTACGGCGGCTACCTGGAAAGGGCGGAGAAGAGCAAAGTCCTGCGATATTGTTTGACGTTGGCCAGCCTTCTCCTGGCGCTTAGCAAAAACCCGCTGAAGACCCTTCAGTTCCTCTACCTGTGCAGGCTCGGTCTCAATCTCGACTCATACAAAACATTCAACGACGTATTGTTTTTTCTGCGCAGCGGTCCGATCAGCCAGGAAATCGTCCAATGCCATTTCGGGACCCAGGGAAACCTAGCAGCGCTGCTCAAGTCGATAGGCTTGCTCGATGGCACGATTCTGACGACGTTCCATGGCTACGACATGTCGAAATACGTCAAGATCAACGGCCCGCGAGTCTACGACCTGCTCTTCCGGAGAGGGGACTTGTTTCTCCCGATAAGTGACCGTTGGAAAAATGAACTGATAAGCATGGGGTGCGACGGGAGCAAAATAATCGTGCACCGGATGGGCGTCGACTTGGAAAGGTTGCATGACCTTTCCGACAGGGCAGATAACGCATCCTGTCAGGTCATGAGCGTCGGACGGCTCGTGGAGAAAAAAGGCTTCGAATACGCGATCAAGGCCTTCGCCGAGGCGACGAAGGGGCTCCCGAACGCTACGTATCAGATCGTCGGCGACGGGCCACTCAAAAATTCTCTCGCCGACCTGATCCTGAGCCTGGGAGCCCAGGACAAGATCAAACTACTGGGGTGGCGGGAGCAGGAGGAAGTTTTTTCCCTCCTCGGGTCCGCCGACATCTTCCTCGCCCCCAGCGTCACCGACGCGAAAGGCGACCAGGAAGGCATCCCGGTAGTCTTGATGGAAGCCATGGCACACGGTCTCCCGGTCCTGAGCACATGGCACAGCGGGATCTCCGAGCTGGTGCAGGACGGCACCTCAGGCTTTCTGGTACAGGAGAGAGATGTCGACACCCTCGCGGAGAAGTTGGCCTTCCTGATCGAGCATCCGTCGGTCCGCCGCGGCATGGGCCGGGCGGGGCGGGCCTATGTCGGAGAGCATTACGACAACAAAAAGCTCAACGCCAAACTGATCGAGATCTACGAAGACGCTCTGAGAAAACCACAGAAAAAGCTGCCGGCAGGCGAAAGAGAGGCAGGCAGTCTGGCCTAGGGCATCCGAGTGCAGCCCCCTGCCGTTCAAGGTGCAAAGGGGTGCCCCCGCAGGGTCCATGCAAGCCAACGGAAGTAGTATTATTATTTTAGGGCCGTCACCCAACGAACCCGCCCGCGCCAAAGGGTCGCAACGGCGGGCCGTGGCGGCGGCCAATCCGCCCGGGCCTCTCATACCCCTCGCACCGCCCGTTTTCGCAGCGGACGGCGCGAAAGGAGTCGCCAATGGATTTCCTCAATCCCCTGATTACTCGCACAAGCAATCTTCTTTCGGGTCACCTGACGAAGAAGATCGTCTTTGTTCACCTGCCAAAATGTGGAGGGACGTCCATTACCTCTGCCATCAAGGAGCGCTACAAAACCTTTTCCAGCGGTGGCAACAGCGGGTTGATCAACATCAACGCCGATGCATCTCTGAAAGCCTTCGAGAAGTTCTCGGGATTGGACCCGTTTGCCGACAATTTCCAGAGCATGTTGCGGCACAGGGAGTATCTGCTGCTCTATTTCATGAATGTACGAGAAACACGCTTTATTCACGGCCATTTTGCCTTCAGCGACTTGGCCTACGACGAATTCAAGGATACCTATGATTTCATAACCGTCCTCAGGGACCCGGTAAAACGGTGGATTTCCGCTTTTTTCT
The DNA here is from genome assembly GCA_003250235.1 of Desulfuromonadaceae bacterium. Taxonomy (GTDB): domain Bacteria; phylum Desulfobacterota; class Desulfuromonadia; order Desulfuromonadales; family SZUA-540; genus SZUA-540. Next base: position 10,712 of record QKGY01000269.1, on the reverse strand, counting down.
ACAACAAGTACCGTGACGACTGCGCCTGGAAGATCAACGGAGAAATAAACAGCTATCTTGAGTCCAAGCGCTCCATCGCAAACGGCTGCGAATATGTAAAAAAATTTTACGGCAACAGCGCAGGGGATGTCGACTATACCGCCGCAGAGGCGATTGAAAAAGCCAAGGACAACCTCGGAAAGTTCAAGATTATAGGTCTCTTGGAAAATCTGGAGGGTTTTGTCGGGGAATTTCGGAACAGGTATGAGATAGAGCTCAAAATTGAAAATATGAACCAGGGGCCCAAATCCGAGTCCCAGGTCAAAAACGTCATCTCTGAAGAAGTCGAGGCCAGGATAAGGGAAATCTGCAAACCCGACCTCGAGATATACCGGCATGCGATAGAAAGTCGAAAGACCTGAAAGGGGCTACCCCATCACGCCCCCAAACCCCTGGCGAACTGCGGACAAGCGATGAGCCCAAGGATTTCAGTCATCATTCCCGTTTACAACGACCCTGAAGGGTTGCGTGAGACTATAGCGTCGACACTGACCCAGGCGTATCCAGAAGAGCTCTACGAAATAATCGTGGTCGACAACGGATCGACGGACGCAACCTTCGACACGGCCGCGGAATTGACACGGCAACACCCAGGCAGAATTCGCCTTTTGCAAGAAAACGCAGTCCGTGGTTCGTACGCAGCCCGGAACAAGGGGATTGAACATGCGAATGGCGGCATCATGTGTTTTCTGGATTCGGATAGCACAATACGAAATGACTATTTGAGCCACATAGATTCATTGTTCCACGATGGAAATATCGATTACGTAGGGTGCGAAGTCAAAATTCATTCGGAAGCGCGCTCATTGAGCGCAACATACCAGAAGGCCAGGGGGTTCCAGGTCCAATGGTATATCGAAAACAGGCATTATGCCCCCACCTGCTGCCTGTCAATTTCCAAAAGGGTCATCGACCGAGTCGGACCTTTCGATTTCCGCCTGGAGTCCGGTGGCGATTGGGAGTTCGGTAAGCGCGTTCACGCGGCAGGGTTCACGCAAGCCTTTTCGCCTGCAGCGACGGTCTATCATCCAGCACGTTCTCGCTATCATGAGCTGGTCAAGAAAAACATGCGCTGCGCCCGTGGTGAAGCGCAACTGTCCTTTTACTTTCCGCTTCAGTTTAAAAACTTCCAAGATGCGGCATTCTGGATGAGAAAGTACTTGCCGGAGAGGCCATGGGCAATGAAAGCCAGGCTGGCAAAAAAAGGGATCGAAGTCACTCCGGTGAAATTAGTCATCCTCTGCTTTTTCCATATCCCGCTGAATATCATCCGTTTCTTCTCATATTCCAAAGAGAAGAGGAGACTTCACAAAGCCCTTAGCGCCACCGAAATCGGAGTGAAAGCCTAGCAATGCTGGTATCGGCCATTATAGTCACGCATAACCGGGCCAACCTCTTGCCACGCGCAATCGATTCTGCCCTGGGCCAGAGCTACCCTGAAATAGAAATCATTGTTGTCGACGACGGCTCCAGCGATGGCACGGAGCAATGCGTCCGGCAGTACATGAAACGAAACCCCCAGATCCGCTACCATAAAAACCACAGACCTCTTGGGGCCTGTGCGGCACGCAACCTGGGCCTGAGTGTTGCCTCAGGCGAGTTCGTGGCGGGACTGGACGATGACGACGAGTGGTTGCCGAAACGGGTGGAAGTTCTGCTCCAGCATTTTCGTAACGAATACGCTTTTGTTTGCTCGAGAGATCGCATCATCTACCCCGACAGGGTGGAATACCGACCGTGGAAGAGCTACATCACGCTCGAAGACATGCTTTACAGAAACATAACAGGCAATCAGATATTGACGCTAAAAGACAGGGTCTTGGCCGTTGGCGGTTTCGACGAGAGTTTAAGTTCAGGGCAGGACTACGATCTCTGGCTCAGGCTCATATCGTCATATGGAAACGCAAAAATGGTCGAGTCAACCCTGCAAAACGTCTACAGGGATCATGTTTCGGAAAGAATAAGCACTTCGAGCGCAAAGTTAAGAGGTGAGTTAAAGATCTACAGCCGCTACAAACATCTGATGAATAAAAACCAGAAAGCTGTACACATCCTCGAGTTACACAAACTGAAAAACAGGATGCCACGAATAGGACACCTTCTTTCAATTTCCGGCACAGATTATTTCGTAGAGTATCTGAGGTGTTACCTGCGCACAATGCGCCGGCAACTGAAACATCCGGACATCTAAAGCAAGATCGGTGCGGCAAAAACGGCGGGCTCTTCTCCCTAAAGACCAACCGACCGACCGGCCGCCACTGCACCGGAAGCCGGCTTCGGCCAGACCCCGGAGAGACATCATGCGGATCGCGCTGATCACCACTTCCTTCTTCCCGCAGGTGGGGGGCGCCGAGTTCGTCGTCCACCATCTGGCTTCGCAATGGGCCGCCGCTGGACACGAGGTCTGCATATTTCAAAGCTCCCACAAAGAGTCCTGGAGCGATGCCGACGCGGGCTACTCCGTCAGGAACTACCCCATCCCCCCAAGCTACCTCAAACTCAGTCCACACTGGCCACCCTTCAGTTGGTACATTACCCGTGGCATCCGGCGCGGGTTCGACATCTTCAAACCCGAACTCGTCTCCGCTCACTTCGGCTATCCGGTCGGCGTCTGGCTGAGCCAGATGGACCCCGTCCCGAAGTTCCTGGTCACCTGTCACGGCCGCGAACTGACGAAGTTCTATTGGGGCGACAGAGCGATCTACAAAATCGACAAGGTGCTCGCCAGGGCTCTGAATGCCTCGGCGGGGGCGATCGCCATCAGCAGTCACGCCAAGCGCCTGATGCTGGAACTCGGGGTCATGCCGGAAAGGATCCTCACGATCCCCAACGGAGTCGATCTCCCACGCTTTCGCCAAACCGCCAATTTCGACCTCAGAGGCCGCTTCGGGATAGCCCCGGAGGCGACCATAATCCTCAGCGTCGGTCGGGAGCACCCACAGAAGGCCTACGACTCCGGCATCCGCGCCTTTGCCTCAATCGCCGGCAAGCACCCCGAGGCGCATTATGTTATCCTTGGGAAAGGGACGAAGCGTTGGCAACAAATGGTTGACGACCTGCAACTGCACGGCCGGGTCATCCTCAGCGACGGGCTTCAGGGAGAGGACCTGGTCGGAGCCTATCAGCAGGCCGACGTTTTCTTCTCCCCATCCATCTGGGAGCTGATGCCCCTGGTCGTCCTTGAAGCAATGGCCGCCGGGCTGCCGCTGCTGGTCACCGACGTCAGCGGCAGCCAGGACCTTGTGCAGAGCGGGGCAAACGGGTTTCTCGTCGAACCGGGAAATGTTGAAGAGATGGCGCTTTTCTTGGCCCGCCTCGTCGCTGACCGGGCCCTCAGGAGAGAGTTCGGCGCCGTGAATTCCAAGCTTGCAGACAACTACTCCTGGCAACGCATTGCCCAAAGATACCTTGAAGCGGCTGAGTTCGGCGCTGAACAGCCTTGGCCCGTCCCGACATCGGCGCCGGACTGCGAAGATGACACCGAGGAAAAAGTCTCCGGACGCGGCCCTCTTATGATGCAAGACCCGGCACCTGAGCAGCCGGGAGGCACGCTCCCTGCCGTGCGGAGAGACGCATGAAATCGTTGACGATAGAAAGTCAAAACAAGCTGGTCGTCCTGTTGATCACCTTGTTTTTCTGCGTCACAAGCTTCTTCAACCCCCAAATATCCCTCCTTCTCATATTCGCCTCCGCTTTTTTCCTTCTGACGAAGTCAAGACCTTGGCTGCCCCTGGTCCTTTTCATTGCGATCGCCCCCCTTTCAAACATCTCCTTCCTCGATCGAAGGCTTGGAGGTATTCCTGGACTCGAGCTCCTGAATATGCTCATTATTTGTTCAGCACTTTTGTATTTTTTATCGAAAAGAAACTTCAAAATGTCCTTCGGTGAGCTTTTAATGGTCGGGATCATACTGACCATTCAATGCACAGCATTTATCAGGAGCGTGCCCTATCTACCGCACCTCAACGAATACTACGGCGAGAGGATGGATGAAGTCCGATATGCCATGTCAAGCCTGCTCAAGCCTATCCTGTACTTCTTGCCTTTCATCCTGATTGGCGGCTACGTCAGGGGGAAAGACAAGGTCCGCCTCCTGGTCAACTCCCTACTGGCCTCCCTTGCCATTGCATCAGTCCTTATCATCGTCGTCTATCTGCTGGAAGTGCCGGGCGCGGCCAGTTGGTCATCGGCCCGGGCAACACTGGGCCGTTTTTTTGGGCTCCACAGCAACGACATAGCCATCTTCTACATCCTGGCCTTTCCCTTCGTCCTCGCCAACTTCAGTGAAAAGAAGGGTTTTCTTTCGGTTTCCACCCTTTTCCTCTCCCTGGCTGCGGTTGCCATCCTCTACTCCCGTACCGCTTACGCGCTTGTTGCCTTCTCGACCGTCGTCTTCCTCCTGTGGGAAAACCAGAAGAGGTGGATCGTCCTTCTCGGAGTGCTCATGGCGGTTTACCTGTCGTTTGCGGGGTCCTCCGTTAAGGAAAGGATAATGTTCGGCCTCGACCGGGGGGACGTGAGCGTTATTTCTGCGGGTAGGATGAACGAAATCTGGCCTTCCGTCTTCGCCGAGTTGAAACGGGAACATTCCGTATTCTTCGTGGGTAAGGGCCGGTACTCGATAATCTATTCGAACCGGATAGAAAAAGGGCATCCTCACAACATGTATCTTGAGGCCATACTGGATGCTGGCATCATCGGCCTGCTGGGCTTCCTGGCCTGCTATGCCTATGTCATCCGCAAACTGGTGCGGACACTTAACAGGACCAGCGACAGGCAGATAACTTCCGTACTCAAAGCCTCCCTGATTTCGATCCTTGTCTACCTGATCAGCGGAGTCAGCGGTCGGCATTTTTTCCCAGACATTACGAATATTTACCTGTGGCTAATCATGGGGCTCGGTCTTGCCGCGGCCAAAACCCTCCGCACCGAAGAAAACTATTCTTCCCGGCAAATCTCGCATCATCCTCCCCGGATACCGGACCACCTTTCAGCATTTCACTGACACACCAGCACCTGCGCCCCCCCTGTCAATTCCCCGAAGGAGGTCGGCATGAGCCCCCCTTGCCTTCCGACCAACAGGCTGTAGACTTACTTTTACAGCCATAGAGAACTCAAAAAACGGGCGCTCTTTTAGCATGTTGCGCAGCACAGATCCGACGGCCCAATCTTTTCGCGCCTCTTCGTCCCCCACCTCCTACAGTGCAACGCCCAAAGGAAACGAGACCATGAACGACGCTACCTTCTGCGATCTGCTGGTCGGCCCGGAAAGGGCCAAGGAGTCGAAGCGTGAGACCATAAGCCTGGCGTCCTGGGACCTGCTGCCCAGACAGGTATGGGACGTCGAACTTCTTCTCAATGGCGGATTCTTCCCCCTTACGGGCTTCCTCAACGAGGGCGACTATGCCTCGGTCTGCCAGAACCTCCACCTGCAGAACGGCGAGTTCTGGCCGGTGCCGATCACCCTGGACGTCTCCGAGGAGTTTGCCGAGACCATCTCCATTGGTGACCGCGTCGCCTTGCGCCACCCGGAGGGGATGGTCCTTGCCATCCTGACCGTCGAGTCCCTCTGGCGTCCCGACCCTGTCGCGGAGGCCCATGCGGTCTTCGGAACGGAGAACGACAAACACCCCGGAGTATTCGAACTGCTCAACCAGTACAACCCGGTGTACGTCGGCGGGCGGCTCGAAGGCCTGGAGTTGCCGCCGCACCACACCTTCCAGATACTTCGCCATACGCCGAAAGAGCTGCGCCAGATATTCAAAAAGCGTGGCTGGCAGAAAGTGGTCGCGTTCCAAACTCGCAATCCGATGCACCAAGCCCATGTGGAACTGACTAGGCGTGCCTCGGCCAAGGCGGAGGCCAACCTTCTGCTGCACCCCGTGGTCGGCCGGACAAGCCCGGGCGATGTCGACTACTATTCCCGCGTGCGCTGCTACCGGCAGGTTCTCAAGCACTACCCCGAGCAAACGACCATGCTGAGCCTCCTGCCGCTGGCCATGCGGATGGCTGGCCCGCGTGAGGCGCTCTGGCACGGCATCATTCGCAGAAACTACGGCTGCACCCACTTCATCGTGGGACGCCACCATGCCGATCCCGGAAATCAGAGCAACGGCGGCCCCTTCTATGGCGCATACGATGCCCAGGATCTCTTTAAAAAACACGAGGAGCAACTCGGCATACAGATGGTGCCGTTCTCTGAAATGGTTTATGTCGAAGACCTTGCGCAATACATGGAGAGCTCCGATGTCGCCGCTGAGGCCAAGGTGCTGAGCCTGTCCGGGACCGAATTCCGGCGAAGGCTGCGCGAGGGGCTGGAGATGCCGAGTTGGTTCTCTTATTCCGAGGTGGTCAGTGAACTGAGGCGCACCTTCCCCCCGCGCGGCCAGCAGGGATTCACCGTGTTCTTCACCGGGCTCTCCGGTTCGGGCAAGTCGACGATCGCCAACGTCCTCCTCGCCAAACTGATGGAGATCAACCATCGCCCGACGACATTGCTCGACGGCGACATCGTCCGCAAGAATCTCTCGAGCGAACTCGGCTTTTCCAAGGAGCACAGAACCTTGAACATCGAGCGGATCGGATTCGTGGCCAGCGAGATAACCAAAAACCGCGGCATCGCCATCTGCGCCCCGATCGCCCCGCACGCCGCCGTGAGGCGCCGGGTCCGGGAAAGCATCTCCCTGCACGGCGGCTTTGTCGAGGTCTATGTCGCAACCCCCCTGGACGTCTGCGAGATGCGGGACAGAAAAGGGTTCTACGCTAAAGCAAGAGCCGGCCTGATCAAGAACTTCACCGGGATAGACGACCCCTACGAAGCTCCCGAACACCCTGACGTTACCGTCGACACATCGTGCCTATCCGCCGATCAGGCGGCCCAGAAGATTCTTCTCTTCCTCGCCAAGGAAGGGTACCTGGAGGGGGTCTGATCTCGGCAGCCGCCCGGCGCGCCCGCCGGGAAAGATTCCGTGACCAGAGGGCCGGAAAAAGGGCGCCGATGAAACCGACGCAGCATTTCACACTTCAGGAAATCGGATGGGGACAGGAGGTCCCAGCAGATGATCCGCAACATCCACGACGGTCTTCGGAGTGTCCTGGGCCGGCTCTACATCGACCGCGGAAACGTTTCCGATGCTGTTTTTTTGGCGGGGACCGGGCGGAGCGGGACAACCTGGCTGGCTGACGTCATAAACTTTGACAATTCATTTCGCTTCATGTTCGAGCCTTTCCATTCCAGGGAAGTTGCCATCCTGAGTGAATGGAACTACAGACAATATCTGCGCCCTGAAATCTCTGACGAAAAGTTCGCAAAACCGGCCGAAACCATTCTTAGCGGCCGCATAAGAAACCCATGGGTAGACAGGTACAACAAAAGGCCTCTGGCCCATAAACGGTTGATCAAAGACATAAGAGCCAACCTCATCCTGAAATGGATAAATACTAACTTCCCAGACATTCCTATAGTTTTGACATTACGACATCCATGCGCTGTAGCCAATTCAAAGATAAAGCTTTCTTGGAATACACATCTGGAAGATTTCATTCAGCAGAACGACCTAGTTTTGGATTTTTTATATGAACTGAGAAATGAAATACAAGGCGCAACAGAAATCTTCGACAAACACATATTCATGTGGTGCATAGAAAACTACGTTCCCCTAAAGCAATTCAAAGGAGGTGAGATTCACGTCGTCTTCTACGAGAGTCTTTGCGTCAATCCACACGAGGAATTAAATCGCCTGTTTGCATTTATCGGAAAGGAGATGACGGCGGAGGTCTACAGAAAACTTGGGAAAGCCAGTGTCATGAGCAGAAGAGACAGCCCGATCCTCTCAGGCGGCAACCTGACCTCTTCCTGGCGAAAAGGCATTGGCGACAAACAGATTGGACGTGCCCTCGAAATCTTGGCCCTCTTCGGGCTGGACAAGATCTACGGGAGCGGTGACCTCCCTTTGCTGAGCGGCAAAGACGTACTCCGCGCCTTCTCGTGACGTTCCCCCCTGACCCGCGACGATAGACCGTCGGCATTTCCCGCACTCACGGCATGTCGCGTTCCCCGCCTGCCACCTGCGCCGCCATTCTCTGCAAGACCTCCTCGACGTTGGTGTACCCGTCACCGTCGGCATCCCCTGCGGGAGCGGAGGGCATCGGAAAAGCACGCCTGTTTTGGGCAAGATTTGGCCAACCACCCACCTGTCGCGGGCTGTCGATAACCCTGCCGGACCGATTTTGCAACTCTTGAATGATCCGCGCGTCGACCGCATCCCGCTCTGCAGGGCGGGCTCCGGCTGAAGCCAGGATTAGGGCCTCCACGTCTCTGCTGTCGTGCACTATCATTCCGTGATGCCAGACCGGTGGTGAGGTCACGCGGGGGTCAAATGCCGCCTTATTGCTGAAAAAGTTGCCCGCATAGAAATTATCCGAGAGATAGATAGCCGTTCCCGGCTTGACGCTGGACTCGACGACGAGTGCCTTGGCAGCTTCAGGGGTCGCCGGCCCCGGGATGAAGACGTTGCCCACGACACTGGCGGCACTTGGACCATGATCGAAATCATCGGCCATGTACATGGACCAGATTCCGGCATCGTACATCACGTTGTTCAGTATCACCGTCGACGTGTCGCCCTTCATGGCAGGATTCCGCGCCTTGTTGTGAGCCCAGAGATTGCCGACGAAGGAGATCCTTTTCCCATGATCGCCGACCAGAGACCCCATGGAATGTTCCCCTTCGGGATGGATTGAGGACGCCAAGGCCTCAGCTATGATCGAGTTGCTGATCGTTATGTCATGGACCGAATACCACGTGCTCGTGTTCTTATCCACCCCCCAACTGATCGACATATGGTCCAGAACCACGTTGTAGCCATCGGGCCCATAGACCACGCATCCGTCGCGCCTTAAAGGGGGGGGGCCGTGGGAGGCGTCTCCAACGCGGATCCGAAGATGCTGTACGAGCACATCGTGAGTCCTTATTTCCAACCCGGCTCCCGTCAACGCAATCCCCGGAGAAGGGGCCGTTTGACCGGCCACGGTGATGTACGGGTTCTTGATGGCCAGGTTCTTGTGCAGAGCGATATTTCCGGAGACTTCAAAAACGACTATGCGTGGTCCGTCCGCTTCCAGCGCCGCCCGCAGCGAGCCGCTGCCCTTGTCATCGAGGTTAGTCACCTTGATGACACGGCCTCCGCGGCCTGCCACGGTCTCTGTGCCAAACCCTTGAGCGCCGGGAAAGACGGGCAGATCCAGCATAGGCCGTTCTCCCCCGCAGGCGATCCCCGCGACGGTCCCCCAGAAGCCGAGCAAGGAAAGACACGCGCACACCAGAAGACGGTTCTTTTTTTTGCGTGGCGCCCCCCCCTTTATTTTCAACCGCCCCACCCGAAAGCCGCGACAGAAATCCACTTCGCCTAGCCTCCTCCATCTCGCGAAAAACGCCTCACGCCGGACACTCAGGCAGACTTCCCAGAAGTACGCCAACCGACGCCCTTCCTTAAATCTACACCTCCCTCCCCAATTTTCTATCCGCCGTGTGGGAGCGCACACAAAAGCAAAGCGGGCCGTGAGATACTCACGCCCCGCTTTGCTTTTCCATGGGGCCAGCTGTGGCCGGCCCCATGCTCTGTTGCCGTTGGCTACCGCCCTTCCACCTGGGCGGCCATCTGATGGAGGACCTCCTCGATGTTGGTGTAGCCGTCACCATCATCGTCCCCGTTGGGATTGGAGGGGACAACGAAGGTACGGGTGTTCTTGGCAAGATTCGGCCAGCCACCCACCTGCTGCTGGCTGTCGATAATGTTGCCGGTGCGGCTCTTCACCTCGTTGACGACACGGTCATCGACCGAGTCGCGGTCGGCCGGGCGTGCCCCCGCGCGGGCAAGGACATTGGCCTCGACGATGGAGCTCTTGGCGGCGGCCAGGGACTGGTGCCAGACCGGGGCGGAAGAAACCCGGGGGTCGGAGCCCGCGCTGTTTTTGAAGAAAGAGTTGGTCCCCTGATAGATGTTGTCGGAGAGGTAAATCTGCGTACCCGACTTCACGTCGGCCTGTACCACCAGACCGATGGTGGTGTCCGAGCTCGGACCTTCGATGAACACGTTACCGGCGATGCTGGCCTTGCTCGGCCCGGCGTTGAAGTCATCCGCCATATACATGAAGGCCCAGGCACCGGCATCGTACATCACGTTGTTCATGATCACCGTCGACGTGTCGCCTTTCATCGCGGGATTCCGGTCCCTGTTGTGGGCCCAGAGGTTGCCGACAAAGGAGACGTTCTTGCCGTGGTCGCCGACCAGAGTGCCCATGGAATGCGCCCCCTGGGGATTGATGGAGTTGTACAGCGCCTCACTGACGATGGTGTTGCTGACGGTCATGTCGTTGACGCCGTCTCCCCAGTTGCTGGTTCCCTTGTCGATGGACCAGCTGACCGAGGCATGGTCGAGAACCACGTTGTACGCGCCGGGGCCATACACCACGAAACCGTCGCGGTCCAGAGGAGCGGGGCCGACAGAACCGTCCCCGACCCGGATACGGAGATGCTGAACCAGCACATCGTGGGTCTTGACTTCGATGCCGGCCCCCTTGAGGGTAATGCCAGGGGACGGTGCCGTCTGGCCGGGGATGGTGATGTAGGGGTTCCTGATGGTGAGGTTGGTCGCCAGGGCAATGTTCCCCGA
>QKGY01000117.1 GCA_003250235.1 Desulfuromonadaceae bacterium | reverse complement strand
GTCCGAAATACGCTCGATGGCTTCACGGATTTTCATGATCAGCTTGCGCTCCCGATCCCGGATACGCAATTCGAAGTTACGGTCAGACTCAAGGGACGCCCGGTCCGTGGGATCGGGGAAATTCGTCTTTTCGTCTGTCATCTCAGAAACGGTCTTGCCTGCCTCCCGCAGCAGATCGTCGAGCTGGCTTTGAAGAATCTGGCGAAATTCCTCGAGTTTTTCCTGATCCATGGTACTACTCCCTTACTCCGTGTAATTGCATAAATTTAAAGTAAAACACTGTTAAAGTCAATAACCTTAGGGCCTTTCATTGCCCGGAAACCATCTGAATATAGAGAATAAAGGCCATCAGAGCCACCGCTATCCAGCACGAAACAATATCCGTGCTTTTAACCGGAGGGGCCACAGCCATTTTGCGTGTTTCCTCGCTGATGGTACCGGCCGGAACTCTCTCCAGGATGGTGCGTACAAGCGCTGGGAAATCCGCATAGGCGTTGGAGAGAATAATGAAATCTTCTTCGGTGCTGAAGGTCAGAAAAGCCCTTTTTTTCACCAGAACCGTATCCACGGCCGTGATATCGGCAAGAGGCAGGCTCTTTTCCCGGAATAATTTATGGATACTGATCCGCGTGTCGTCGACCTGAACGCGCCGCACGACACTTTCAAAGAAGAATCCGGTTACCGGCAGGATAATAAGGCCGAGGATAATCACCTTGGCCAGGGGTTCCCCCTTGACCAGGATCAGCACGAACAGAGCCAGGGAAAGCAGCAGTAACAACCCCAGAGGCAGGAGAAAGGTTTTGCGGATGGAAAAATTCGGGTACGTTGTCACAGTCTTCCTTTCCGTCAGGGTGCCCCTATTCTGACCGACGGCTATTATAGCCAACGAGGGGTTTCTCGCAATCATTTCCGCAGTAAAAACTTTCGGCAACGCCTAACGCAAGCAAAACTCGGGCCAGTTAGTCAAAAAGACCTTCGAGAGCCTCCTCGGCCGAACGGACGCCAACCAGTTCCATCCCGGCAGGCGCGTCGAGGTTCTTCAGATTCCCCTGAGGCAGGATACAGCGGGTGAACCCCAGCCGGGCCGCCTCTTTTACCCGTAATTCGGGACGGGAAACCGCTCTGACCTCGCCTGCCAGGCCAACCTCGCCGAACAAAATCGTTTTGGCCTGTACGGGTCGATTGAGATGGCTCGAGGACAGGGCCGCCAAAACCCCCAAGTCGACAGCCGGCTCATCCAGGCGCACCCCGCCGGCAACATTCAAAAAAATGTCCTGGGCCATCAGCGATAAACCCACCTTTTTTTCAAGAACGGCGACCAAAAGCGACACCCGGTTGTGGTCGATTCCCATGGTCGTGCGCCGGGGTGTTCCGTAGGAGGACCCGGAGACCAGGGCCTGCAATTCAACCAGAATCGGTCGACTCCCCTCCAGAGAGGGAACCACCACACTGCCCGGAGCCTCTTCGGGCCTTTCGGCCAGAAAAAGTTCAGACGGGTTCGTCACCTCAGCCAAACCGCTTTCCTTCATCTCGAAAACACCGATTTCGTTGGTGGAACCGAAGCGGTTTTTCACCGCCCTCAGAATACGGTAAGGATGACCGGCATCTCCTTCGAAATACAGGACCGTATCGACCATGTGTTCCAGCATCCGTGGTCCGGCGATGGCACCATCTTTGGTGACATGTCCGACGATAAAGGTGGGAATCCCCTGTCCTTTGGCCAGTTGCATGAGCCGACCGGCGCATTCACGCACCTGGCTGACGCTGCCGGGCGCCGATTCGAGTCCTTGGGTGAAAATGGTCTGAATGGAATCGACCACGAGAAAATCGGGCTTGAGCTCTTTCACCTGGGCAAAGATGGATTCGAGGGCGGTTTCCGCGAGCAGGAAAAGAGCCTCCGAAGAGGCACCCAGACGTTCCCCGCGCATCTTGACCTGCCGGGCCGACTCCTCGGCCGTAACGTACAGGGCTTTGCCGCTGCGGGCCAGGCGATCCACCGCCTGAAGCAGCAGGGTTGACTTACCAATCCCGGGATCGCCGCCGATCAGGGTAAACGACCCTGGCACCACGCCCCCCCCAAGCACCCGGTCAAGCTCGACCATGCCGCATCGCAGCCGGTCTTCATCCCGTCCGGACACTTCGGAAAACCGCTGCGGCCTGTTGCCGGAGGATACGACCGGCTTGCCTTTCGCTGTTACCTCCAGAGCCTCTTCGGCCAGCGTGTTCCACTGGTTGCAGTCAGGACACTTTCCCATCCACTTCGGACTTTGGTACCCGCACTGCTGACAGGTATAAATCGTCTTTATCTTCATGAAAGCCTCTTTTTGTGTTCGGGGGATTCTAAGCCGAACACACCGGGGAGTCAACGCACCATGACGAACAGAAAAGCGCTGAGGATCCTCTTTTATCCGGCTAGTCGCCCTGAAAAACAGAATTAAGGCCTGCGGTCCTTGACAGGCGGCCAGAGTCATGGCTTCGTTATAGAGGATTCAAACCCTTTTTTATTTTTCAAAGGAGGCGTGACGATGCCCAAGATTCCTGCCCTCAAAGCTCTGTCTCTCGTAGTGGTCACTGCTCTGCTGATGGCGGTAAACACCCCGGCTCAGGCAGCCAAATCGCTCATCATCGCCACGGCCACGACGGGGGGAACCTATTACCCTGTCGGTGTGGCCATAGGCACCCTGATCAGCATCAAGCTTGCGGCCAAGGATGGCATCACCGCCACCGCCATCAACTCGGCAGGCTCGGCTGAAAACGTTCAGATGCTCAAAAACCGCGAGTGCGATCTGGCCATCCTGCAGGGACTCTACGGCATGGAGGCCTACAACGGCAAAGGCTCCTATGCCGGCACTCCGATGAAGGACATGTACGGCATCACCATGCTCTGGCAGAACGTCGAGCACTTCGCCCTGCTCACCAAGTACGCCAAAACCGGCACCATCATGGACCTCAAGGGATTGAACGAAAAGTTCTCCATCGGCAAACGCGGCAGCGGCACCGAAGGATCGGGCCGGGTCATCCTGGGTAACCTCGGTATCGAGCCGGACAAGGACTTCATCACCGAATATCTCGGCTACAACCCGTCGGTTGACGCCATGCAGGACGGCCGCATCGTCGGCGCCAACATCCCCGCCGGCGTCCCGGTCTCGGCCATCACGCAGATGTACGCCATGCTCGGCGATAAAGCGACCGTCCTGGACTTCACCGATTCCCAGCTGGCGACCGTGAACGGTGACATCGAGCTATGGACCCGGTTTGTGATCCCCCCGGAAACCTATCCGGGGCAGGGGAAACCCATCAATACCATCGCCCAGCCCAACCTGCTGGTGGCCTCCTCGGACCTGGACGAAGAAACGGTCTACAAAATCACCAAAACGATTTATGAAAACCTGCCGTTCCTGAACAACATCCATGCCGCAACCAAAGCCATGTCGCTGGAAAAAGCCTTCGCCGGCATGCCGTTGCCGCTGCACCCCGGCGCAGTGAAATATTATCAGGAAGTCGGCATCACCATTCCCGAGCGACTGCTGCCCAAGAAGTAACCCGGTCCCAAGCGGGGGAGGCCATACGCCTCCCCCGGAAATCAGCGAGGATGTCCATTCTTTCACGAGGCGCCCATGACCCACGAGACCCCATCCCAGCCGGACCAGCTCGAAAGTGATCAGGGTGAAGCCCTTGCCGTACAACGCAAGCTTACCGCCTTCCCGGCCCGATTCGCCTACGTCGCCGGCATCATCATGTCGCTGGCCCATCTCTGGTTCAACACCTTCGGAGTCATCTCGGAGCTTCAGCGAAACGCCTCCCACTACGCCATGGTGCTGCTGCTCGGCTTCATCTTCTACCCCCTGTCGAAAAAGAGACCGCAGCAGACCCTCCCCATCGATTTCATCCTCGCGTTTCTGTCTGTCGCGGCCGGCTTCTATCTCATTTTTTTCGAGGACGCCCTGCACGCCCGTAATGAAGTACCGATCCTGCGCGACCTGATCTTCGCCGGACTGGCCATCGTCCTTCTGCTCGAGCTGACCCGGCGCTGTACCGGCTACCTGATCCCGGTACTTGCCATCTTCTTTATCAGCTACGTGACCTTCCTGGGGAAACACTTCTCAGGCCTGCTGCAGTTTCGAGGTGTTACAGTGGAACGCCTGCTGTACCGGATGTATTTCGCCCCCGATGGTATTTTCGGCACCATTGCCAGCATCAGTTCGACGTACGTCTTCCTGTTCATCCTGTTCGGGGCGTTCCTGCTGAAGTCCGGCGCCGGCGACTTCATTCTCAAACTGGCCATGTCCCTGATGGGACGCGCCGTTGGAGGACCGGCCAAAATGGCGGTCATCGCCAGCGGTCTGATGGGCAGTATTTCCGGAAGCGCCGTGGCCAATACGGTGGGGACCGGATCGCTGACCATTCCTCTAATGAAACGAACCGGCTTCCGTCCCCATTTCGCCGCGGCCGTCGAGGCAGCCGCTTCCACCGGCGGCCAGCTGATGCCGCCGATCATGGGCGCCGGGGCTTTCATCATGGCGGAGTGGACCCAGATCCCTTACCTGAAAATCATCGGCATCGCCGCCCTGCCGGCCATCATGTACTTCGCCTCGGTGATCTTTTTCGTACACCTGCGGGCCCGCCGCCGCGGACTGGAACCTCCGGAGATGGAAGACATCCCGCGCTTCCGGGAGGTCCTGCGCGAAGGATGGCATTTTCTGCTGCCCATCGGCCTGCTCATCGGCCTGCTGATGTACGGCTTCACGCCGACCTACTCCGCCGCCATTGCCACCCTCGGCGTCGTTGTCGCCAGCTGGATGCGCAAGGAGACGCGCATGGGGCTGAAGGATATCGGCGAGGCGCTCTTTCTCGGCGCCAAGAACACCATCTCCACCGGCGTGGTGCTTCTATGCTCGGGAATCATCGTCGGGATCGTACTGATGACCGGCATGGGGACGACCTTCTCCATCATTGCCATGGACCTGTCGGGAGGCAATCTCTTCGTCATGATCCTGCTGGTGGCCCTGGCATCGCTGATCCTCGGTATGGGACTGCCGGTCACGGCCTCCTATATTGTTCTGGCCGTTCTGGTCGCTCCGGCCATGCAGTTCATGGGGGTCAGCCTGATTGCCGCCCACATGCTGATCTTCTGGTACAGTCAGGACGCCAACGTGACTCCGCCGGTCTGTCTGGCCGCCTACACCGCCGCCGGCATCGCGGGCAGCAAGCCTCTGCAAACCGGCCTGGAAGCCTGGAAGCTGGCCAAGGGGCTTTACCTTATCCCGTTGCTGTTCTGCTACACGCCCATCCTCTTCGAAGGACCGGTATGGCTGGTGATTGAAGCCGTGGTGTCGGGAACCATCGGCCTGTTCTCGTTTGCCATTCTGTCGGAAGGATTTTTTTTCCGGCTGGCCGGATGGCCGATCCGCATCGGTTTCGGCGCCGTTACGATCCTGATGTTCTGGCCCGGATACCCCACCAATATCGCCGGATTCTCCCTGTTCCTGGCTCTGGCCGTTTTCCAGAAGATGGGCCTGCGCAAAGCGTCGGCCGCCGTTTCCTGAAACAGACGCCAGAAAACCCCGGGTCTTTACGATTGAGTTTTCCACAGGCTCCTCCTATGATCCAGTCTGGAGCGATCCTCCATCACGGATAATTCACGACCTGACCGGGAACCCCTTGCCATGACCTTCGGCCTTTCCTTCTTTGCCGCTTTTTCCGCCACCCTGCTGCTCATGCTGGTCACGGCGACCGCCGGAAGGCGGCAAACGCGCCGTGCCGAGGATTTCTCCGTGGCGGGTCGACAAGCGGGGGGCTGGAGCGTGGCTGGCGCCATTATGGGAACCCTGGTGGGAGGCGCCTCCACGATCGGCACGGTCCAGCTGGCCTTTCTCTACGGGCTCTCCGCCTGGTGGTTTACCCTGGGTGCCGGGCTGGCCTGCCTTTTTCTCGGTCTGTTCATGGCGGGTCCCCTGCGGGAGGGAAACGTCGAGACCATCCCCCAGTTCGTCAGCACCCTCTACGGACAGCGCCCGCGGATGGTGGCCAGCCTGTTTTCCGCCACGGGCATGTTCGTCCACATCGTCGCCCAGCTACTGGCCTGCGGCGCTCTGTTCACCAGCCTCTTCGGATTGTCCCTGTTACAGGGCGCCCTCGTCTCCTGTGCGCTGGTCGCAATCATTTCCCTGAAACAGGGGATGCTCGGAGCAGGAAGGATCGGGCTGGTCAAACTGGTGCTGCTTTACCTGACCATGGTCAGCGCCGGAGCCGTTGCTTTCCGACTCAGCGGGGGATGGAACGGACTGCGCCATGCCTTTGCCCCCTTTCCCTGGTTCAGTCTTTTCGGCTATGGCGTGGGGGCCGGTCTCAATGACCTGCTCTCCATGCTGGTCGGAGTCATCTCCACCCAGACCTATCTGCAGGCCGTTTTTTCCGCCCGAGACAGACGCGCGGCTCGACAGGGAGCGCTTCTGAGCGCCGTGCTCATCCCGCCGCTGGGACTTTTCGGCATCGCCGTGGGATTGTTCATGCGGCAGAGTGAGCCGGGTCTGGACAGTGCCCTGGCACTTCCGGCCTTTCTGTCCGGACACCTCCCTTCCGCCGGTGCGGGCATTGCTTATGCGGCGCTTCTCATTGCCGCCCTCGGGACCGCTTCCGGGCTGGCCCTTGGGGTTGGCACCACCCTCAAGGTGGATATCCTTAGAGAACTCGCCTGGGTAAAACGGCACGAACTTGCGGCCCTGCGACTGATCACCCTGACCGTACTGCTACTGGCCCTTCTGCTGCTCCTCGTCAACCTCGGCTCGACCATCATGGCCTGGAGCTTTCTCTCCATGGGATTGCGGGGCGCGACCCTGTGCCTGCCCCTGCTGGCCGCCATCTTCCTGAGAGAGCAGGTCTCTGCTTCCGGCGGAGCGCTGGCGATCGTTCTCGGCCCTTCGGCAGTCATCCTGGCGGGGCTTCTGCACATGCCCTTTCCACCGCTCTATGCCGGTCTGGCTGCCGCGTTTCTGGCACTGGCATTCGGGAGAAGACCCCGAAAGGGGGAAGGACCCCATTAACCGGGATCCTTCCTTGCACTTTCTCCCCAAAATCCGTACAATGTAAAATTAACCAAGGAGGTCATTTTTGTCGGAAATAGACCTGAAATATGGCAACCAAACGGTCGTCTGCTCCGCGGAAGGGGCCGACATCCTTCGCCCGCAAATGCCTTCAGCGCCGCCCGATGAGCTGATACGCCGGGCACTTTTACAACCCGTGGGCAGCCCGGCGCTGAAAGACATCGTGCGGCCGGGGGAAAAGATTGTCATCGTCACCTCCGATATCACCCGTTATACCGGCAGCGAGGTCTACCTGCCCATCCTCGTCGACCACCTCAATGCCTGCGGCATCCCCGACACGGATATGGAAATCGTCGTCGCCCTCGGCATTCACAGGGCACAGACCGAGGCCGAACACCGCAAGATCGCCGGTTCCCTGTACAGCCGCATACGCATTACCGACCATAACTGCGACAATCCTGCCGACTTGGTCACCCTCGGACGCACGGCCGGCGGTATTGTCGTGACGGTCAACAAGCGTGTTGCCGAGGCCGACCGGGTCATCGTCACGGGAACGGCCGGCTTTCATTACTTTGCCGGCTTTGGCGGCGGACGAAAAGGTCTGGTCCCCGGTGTGGCCAGCCGCGAGACCTGCATGGCCACGCATTTTGCCGTATTCAACCCGCCTGAGGTCGGCGGCAAGAACCCCCGGGCGGCCACAGGCATTCTCGATGGCAATCCGGTCCATCAGGCGCTGCTGGAGGCAGCCCGCATGATCGCCCCGGACTTTATCCTCAACACGGTCCTCTCTCCGCACAAGGATATTCTGGGGGTCTATTGCGGAGAACTCGAACAGGCGCATCTGGCAGCCTGCCGGCAGGTGAGGGACCTCTACGCGATCAACCTGGCCGAGCCCTGTGACCTGGCGGTGGTCTCCTGCGGCGGCCACCCCAAAGACATCAACTTCATCCAGGCGCACAAATCCCTGGATTACGGCGTCTGCGCTCTCAGACCCGGCGGCACCCTCATCGTTCTGGCTGCCTGCCCCGACGGCTTCGGCAACAGCACCTTTTTCAACTGGTTCCGCTACCAGGACCTGGAGGCATTCGAAGCGCAGTTGCGCCGACATTACGAGATCAACGGCCAGACCGCTTATGCCACGTTGATGAAGGCCCGGAAGTACCGCATCATCCTGATCAGCGAACTCGGAGAGGAAGAGACCCGCCGGATGGGGATGGAGAAAGCGCCGGACCTTGACGAAGCGCTGAGGATGGCGTACAAGAGGCTGAACAAAAATCCCAGAACGGTGATTATTCCCGACGGCGGCAGCGTTCTGCCGGTGACAACAACGGGTTGAACCTCCGTTACC
>QKGY01000312.1 GCA_003250235.1 Desulfuromonadaceae bacterium | reverse complement strand
GATAACGTTGACGGTCTTTGCCATCCCCAGCAGATTGAATTCGCCCGCCTGAACCTTGAGTACACCGTGATGAGCAAGCGCAAACTGCTCGAACTGGTGGA
This sequence comes from Desulfuromonadaceae bacterium, assembly GCA_003250235.1. Taxonomy (GTDB): domain Bacteria; phylum Desulfobacterota; class Desulfuromonadia; order Desulfuromonadales; family SZUA-540; genus SZUA-540. The sequence continues at coordinate 1,797 of QKGY01000312.1, read as the reverse complement.
GAACAAGGATGTCGCCGGTTGGGATGATCCGCGTATGCCGACCCTCGTCGGTCTGCGCCGTCGAGGCTTTTCGCCGGCCTCGATCCGCAATTTCTGTGAACGCATCGGGGTGGGTAAGAGCGACTCCTGGATAGACATGAGCGTTCTGGAGGACTGCCTTCGCGAAGATCTGAACGAGACGGCGCCCAGGGCGATGGCCGTCCTGCGTCCCCTGCGTGTGGTTATCGAGAACTACCCGGAAGACCGGGAGGAATCCTTTGAGGCCGCCAATCACCCCCAGCGTCCTGAGATGGGGAACCGGAAGGTGCCTTTCTGTCGGGAGATTTTTATCGACCGGGAGGATTTCATGGAGGATCCCCCCAAGAAATTTTTCCGTCTGGCACCGGGGCAGGAGGTGCGGCTGCGTTACGGGTACATCATCCGCTGCGAGTCGGTGGTCAAGGACGAGAGCGGTGCGATCACCGAGGTGCGCTGCAGCTATGATCCCGATACCCTGGGTGCGGCTCCCAAAGACGGCCGCAAGGTCAAGGGAACCATACATTGGGTCTCAGCCCGGCACGCGGCGCGAGCCGAAATCCGCCTCTATGATCGCCTGTTCACCAAGGCCAACCCCACCGGCGACAAAGACGGGACGGACTACAGGACGTATCTCAACCCCGAATCCCTGGAGGTGCTGAAAGAGTGCCCCGTGGAGCCGAGCCTCGCCGAAGCGGCGCCGGAAAGCGTCTTTCAGTTTGAGCGTCAGGGCTATTTCAGTGCCGATACCAAGGACTGCCGTCCGGGCTCCCTGGTGTTCAACCGGACGGCTACCCTGAGGGACTCCTGGACGAAGGCCGGTTAGCATTCGGTTGCCAGAAAAACCGGAGCCGGGCAAAAGGGTTTCCAAGCCGGGTTTGCTGTGGTATTACAGGGGAGTCGGGCCTGTGTCTGAAGGAATCCGATTCATCCGAATGACTGACAAGGAGTACGTTTTTTCATGACCTTGCGTGTATTCAATACCCTGACGGGGGGCAAAGAGGAGTTTGTTCCTCTTAAACCTGGAAAAGTCGGCATGTACGTGTGCGGTGTCACGGTTTACGACTACTGTCACATCGGCCATGCCCGGGCCAATATCGTTTTCGACGTGATCTACCGCTATCTGCGCTTTGCCGGCTATGATGTCACCTATGTGCGCAATTATACGGACGTGGACGACAAGATCATCAAGCGGGCCAACGAGAGGGGTATCTCCAGCAAGGAACTGTCCGAAGAGTTTATTCGCGCCTTTGACGAGGACATGGCGGCCCTTGGTCTGGATATCCCCACGCATCAGCCCAAGGCGACCGAGTTCATTCCGCAGATCATCGCTATTGTTCAGAAACTGATCGACAAGGGAATGGCGTACGCTTCGGAAGGGGATGTCTATTACGCCGTGGACAAGTTCCCCGACTACCTGAAGCTGAGCAAGCGCAACATGGAGGAAATGAGAGCCGGCGCCCGCATCGCCCCGGGCGAACTCAAGCGCAACCCGATGGACTTTGCCCTTTGGAAGTCGGCCAAACCCGGCGAACCCTCCTGGGAGTCCCCTTGGGGACCGGGCCGTCCCGGCTGGCATATCGAGTGTTCGGCCATGTCGGTGGAATATCTCGGCGAATCCTTCGACATTCACGGGGGCGGCAAGGATCTCGTCTTCCCTCACCACGAAAACGAGATCGCCCAGAGCGAAGGCGCCTCCGGCAAGCCTTTCGTCAAGTACTGGATGCACAACGGCTTTGTCAACGTCAACCAGGAGAAGATGAGCAAATCGCTGGGCAATTT
>QKGY01000359.1 GCA_003250235.1 Desulfuromonadaceae bacterium | reverse complement strand
CAGTGACATTACGGAACGGCACCACATGGAGAGCGAACTGCGCGACAGCGAGTCCCGCTATCTCGATCTGCTTGAAAACGCCAACGACCTGATTCAGAGCACGGCCCCCGACGGCAGCATCCTCTACGCCAACCGGGCATGGCGGGAAACCCTTGGGTATACCGAACCCGAGTCACGGCATCTCACCCTGTCCAGCATTATCCATCCGGAGAGCGCCGAACACTGCAACCGCATCTTCTCCGAGTTGCTTCGCGGGGAGAAAATCGATCGCATTGAAACCGCGTTCCGCACCAGGGACGGGCGACGGGTTCTGATCGAAGGGAGCATGAACTGCCGTTTCGAAAACGGCCGACCGGTGGCCACCCGAGGCATCTTCCGGGACATCACCGAACGGCGGCAGGCCGAAGCACGCATCGAACGCCTTGCCTATTACGACACCCTGACCGGACTTCCCAACCGCGACCTGTTCCGGGACCGCATCGAACAGGAACTGGCCAGGGCTCGGCGCAACACACTTCTCCTCAGTGTTGCCGTTATCGACCTGGACCGCTTCAAGACGGTCAATGATTCGCTGGGCCGTGCTCAGGGAGACGTCCTGCTTCAGAAAGTTGCCGCGCGGCTGGTCGAATCGATTCGCGAAAGCGATACGGTTTCCCGCTTCGGAGGGGACGAATTCGCCATCCTCATGCCGGATCTCAGACACCAGCACGATGCCGCCCTGGTCGCCCAAAAGGTTCTCGACAATTTCCTGCTTCCCTTTCGCCTCGGGGACATGGAAATCACCGTGACCCCCAGCCTGGGGCTGGCCACCTATCCGGACAGCGGCGAAGATGCCGAAATGCTGCTCAAAAATGCCGACGCGGCCATGTACCAGGCCAAGGGCAAAGGGCGCAACACCTACCAGTTCTTCTCCGAAGAAATGAACGCCCAGGCTCTGCAGCGCCTGCTGCTGACCAACGATCTGCGTCGCGCTCTCGAGAAGGGGGAACTGTTCCTGCAATACCAGCCTCAGGTGCATGTCAAAAATGGCCATCCCCTGGGAGTAGAAGCCCTGCTGCGCTGGCGTCACCCGGAAAAAGGGCTCATCCCCCCCGATCAGTTCATCCCCCTGGCCGAAGAAACCGGGCTGATCCTTCCCATAGGGCGATGGGTTCTTCAAAAAGCCTGCGAACAGAATGTTCTCTGGCAACAACAAGGGTGCGACCCCTGGACCATAGCGGTCAACCTCTCCCCCAAACAGTTCAGGGAACCCAATCTGGCCAGCATCATAGAGCAGATTCTTGACGAGACGGGACTTTCCCCGAAGAATCTGGAGCTGGAACTGACGGAAAGCATGCTGATGGAAAATATCGACCAGACGATTTCCACCCTCGGCCGACTGAAGGAGGTCGGCATTCAACTGGCTATCGACGACTTCGGGACCGGCTATTCCTCGCTGAGCTATCTGAAGCATTTTCCTCTCGACCGCCTCAAGATCGACCAGACGTTTGTGGCAGGACTCCCCGGGAACCGCGACGATGTGGCCATCACCTCGTCCGTGGTAGCCCTGGCCAAAAGCCTCCATCTCGACGTGCTGGCCGAAGGCGTCGAGACTCAGGAGCAGAGAGATTTCCTGATGCAACTCGGGTGCTTCAGCATGCAGGGCTACCTCTTCGGGCGTCCGGTGATGGCCGAAGACCTCCCCTGCCAAGCCCTCAGGAACCCGTCCTTTATCCCTGAGTTCTATCTGTGCAAAAGCACAGTGTATTTCCCGGCCCGCTGTGTTATCGTTCCCTCCATGCGCCTAGCTCTCAAACATCAGATTATTCTTGCCCCGGCCACCGTCCTGGTGTTGATGAGCCTCGCTCTGGCCTTCCTCCAGTACACCTACTGGGATCTCTCGGTGAAACGACAGGAAGCGAGACGCCTCGGCATGGTGTTCATCGCCCTGGCGGAAGCCGACCTGGCGACACAACGCATGCAGGGCCTCTCCCAGCAGCTGGCCCGCGATCACTTTGTCGACATTCGGGTTCTCGAAGAGATGACCCAGTTGCACACGCACCTCGCTGGGGCGGTCGATCGGGTGAAAGAGCTCCTGGTTCTGCCCGAAAGCACCCGCGCTCTGCTGTCGCAGGCGGTGGACGATCTCAATCCGGAAGGGGAGCTGAATTCCAAGCGCCTGCTCTCGGCCCTCTCCCTGCTGCGCCCGCAACTGATTTCCCTGGTGGAGATGGCCCAGGACAAGCGGGAGCGGCTGCGCAACACTCAGACCAAGGACATCGACGAGCTGGTGGAACATACCGCCCTGGTCTCGCTGGTCATCCTGGGAGCCGCCCTGCTCATCGGTATTCTGCTGTCGCGGTTTTTCGGGCGCCGCATCCTGCTGCGCATCCAGACCATCTCCGACACCGCCGGGCGGATCGCCTCGGGGGATCTCACCCCTCCGCCGGCGCCCTCAAGGGTCAATGACGAGCTCGACGACCTCGCCATCTCCATCAACCGCATGACCGAACAGCTGATCCGCGTGGTGGGCACCGAGAAACTCCTGGAAGGGGCCGAAGAGGAAAGACGGCGCATTGCCATGGACATTCACGACCAGACCCTGTCTGACCTGTCCTCCGTTCTGCGTGGAATCCAGAACCTGCGCTCCATGGACCAATGCGGCATGGAAGGGAAAAAACTCGAGGAGGATCTGCAGCGGGCCATGGCCAACCTGCGGGAGATCATGGACAACCTGCACCCCCAAACCCTGGATATCCTCGGGTTGGGTGCCGCCCTCGAATCCCACCTCGATCGGCACTTCTCGAAAGGGGACCTGCCTGAATACCACCTTTATATTTCTCCGGAAGCCGACCGGGCCGCCATTTCCCGCACCGACCGGCTCAACCTCTACCGTATCGCCCTGGAGGCGGTGCACAACGTCATCCGTCACGCTCAGGCCAGCCGCTACGAAGTCAACCTCGATGTCCGCAACAACGAGCTGGTTCTTTCCGTTGAAGATAACGGCATCGGCTTCGGCAATCCGGTAGAGAACGGACTGCGGGGACGGGGTCTGCACAATATCCGTGAACGGGCCAAGGTCATCGGCGCCACTGTGAGCTGGCGCCCGTCCCGGTTCTCCACCGGAACCCGTTTTGAACTGACTCTTCCCT
>QKGY01000330.1 GCA_003250235.1 Desulfuromonadaceae bacterium | reverse complement strand
TAGATGAGGGATACATTACCGAGGCGCAGGCCGCGGAAGCCCTCGATACTCCCTTGTCCATCAAGCCCCGCGTCAATTCCTTCATCGCCGACGCCGCCTATTTTACCGAACAGGTTCGTAGATATCTCGAAGACACCTATGGCAAGGAGGTGCTCTATACCGGCGGGCTTCAGGTTCACACCACGATGAATCTGAAGATGCAGCAGGCCGCGCAAAAAGCCGTCAGAGACAATCTGCGCGAGCACGACAAACGTCTCGGATACCGGGGTCCTCTGCGCGTTCTCGCCCAAAGCGAAGAAGAGGCCTTTTTTTCCGAACAGGTCAAAGGCTTCGAAGAGTCGCCGCTGTCTGAAGGGGATGTGACCGAAGGCGTTCTCACCGGCAATACCGCGGAGGCCCTATCGATCCGTATCGGAAACGATAAGGGGTCTATTCCGCTCAAGTCTCTGACCTGGGCTTCGCCTATACGCGTTGTTTCACGGGACACCCCACCCAAAGGAAATTCCGCGGGCGGAACGACCCTTCTGCCTCGCGGGTCGGTTCTGCAGGTCAGCATTCAAAAACGCCTCGATAGCGGGGAGTATCTTCTGGGCCTGGAACAGGACCCTGAAGCCCAGGGAGCCATCGTCGCGTTGGAACCCCACACCGGGCAGGTCAAGGCCATGGTCGGCGGGTACGACTTTTCTCAAAGTCAGTTCAATCGCGTGCTGCAGGCCAGGCGCCTACCCGGCTCGGCCATCAAGCCGCTGATCTATGCAGCCGCACTGGACAAGGGATACACGCCGGCCTCGATTATTTTCGATACGCCGATTATCTACAAAGAAACCAGTGAAACCGGCGAGGAAACATCCTGGAAACCGAAGAACTACACTGAAAAGTTTTACGGCGCCGTTACGATGCGCGATGCGCTGACCCACTCTCACAATGTTATCACCATCAAAATCCTGGAGGACATTGGCGTCGGCTATGCGGCCAACTATATCGGCAAACTCGGCATTCAGTCTCCCATTACCCGCGACCTCACCCTCGCCCTCGGTTCTTCGGCCCTGACCCCTTTCGAGCTGGCGAGCGCCTATACCGTATTTGCCAATGGGGGGGTTCGCGTCAAACCCACCTATATCACCCAGGTGGCCGATCGCCAGGGGCACATCCTTGAGTCCATCGATCCTGCCGATTTTCCCGAAGGCCCCCAGGAAGGACAGCGGCTCATCCGCCAATCCCCTGAACGCGTCATTTCTCCGGAAACGGCCTACCTGATCACCAACATGATGGAGAGTGTCGTACAAAAGGGAACGGGGTGGCGCGCCAAGGCCCTTGGCCGTCCGGTTGCCGGCAAAACAGGCACCACCAACGATCTCAAGGATGCCTGGTTCGTCGGGTTTGTTCCTCAACTGGTCGCCGTATCCTGGGTGGGATACGACCAGGAGCGTCCCCTGGGAGACAAAGAGACGGGATCGCGGGCGGCCTCTCCGGCCTGGGTCAGTTTCATGCAGGAGGCCGTCTCTACCCTGCCTCCTCGCGACTTTGCCATACCGGACGACATGGAATTCCGCCCCGTGGATCCGCAAACAGGCCTGTTGGCTATCGAAGACAATCCGGATTCCTATATCGAGGTTTTTGCCCCGGGAACGGCTCCCAATCGTTATGCTCTCGATGAGAAGAAACCGTCCGCCAAAGATTTTTTCAAACTCGATCTCGAGGATCTCCGTTGAGTCTGATTCATCTTTTTGTTTAATTAAAAAGGCCGCCTTAACAGGCGGCCTTTTTCGTTTTTATCTCTACCGGGATCGCGTTACGCCTCTCCTAGGACAGGACGTCAATACCGGGCAGGAACTGCATAGCGGAGTGGGTGCTTTACAGAGACTTCGGCCATGGAAGATGAGGACATGACTGGTTTGTGTCCATTTTTCCCGTGGAAGCAGAGTACAGAGTTGCCCTTCAATGCCTTCCGGTGTGGTGGCATCGGCCCACCCCAGTCGTCTGGACACACGACTTACATGGGTATCTACCACCATCCCGGGAATACCAAAGGCATTTCCCAGCACCACATTGGCCGTCTTGCGTCCGACGCCCGGCAGCCGAACCAGCGCCTCCAAATTGGTGGGGATTTCCCCTCCATGCTCGTCGATGAGGGCCTGCGCGCAGGCTTTCAGGTTTTTCGCCTTGTTGCGGAAAAAACCTGTCGAATGGATCTCCTGTTCGAGCGCTGACAGGTCGCTTTGTGCAAAATCCTCCATGCTCGGAAATTTTTTAAACAATGTCGCGGTGACCAGGTTGACGCGGATGTCCGTACACTGCGCCGACAGGATCGTCGCCACCAGAAGCTCCCAGGGGTTGCTGTAATTCAGGGCGCAATGTGCGGCTGGATAGGTTTTCTCGAGCACCCCTAGGGTTTCAAGGGCGTTTTGGCGGGTTGCTTTCTTCTTCATCAATCCTGCGCCGGTATTATGCGATTCTGTTTATCCACTGTTTCCACAGGGTTATCCACCCTCAGCGGGATTCAACGACTGACCTCAGCCCGGGGCCACTTCCATGCGGTTGTTTTTCATTTTTCTCACATGCAGGTATTGGCGCGGATCCACGACCTGTATGGTATAGGTTATCGGCAGATGGGTGGAGGCCACTCGCGCCAAAGCGCTCCGGTTCACCGTTGATTCAACAACCCGAAGGTCTCCTTTGAGATAAGCTCGGTCACGGCCGAAGAGGGGCATTCTGGCCGGATAGGTGGCACCCCACAGGGGACGTCTGGCCCGTTGAAGCTCCATATTCAGAGCCATGTTTCCGCCGCCAACCCAGTGGTCGGCAAAATCTCCGAGAATCAGTGTCGGGCAAGAGAGCCGGCAATGCCCCAGCAGATCGGGCCCCAGAAGACTGGCGACCTGCAGGCGCCGCTTGACGGAATCGGCCGACAGACGAACATTGAACAGATGGATGCGTTTTCCCGACAGGGTGGCGTCGGCCCTGACACAACATCCTTCTTCGCCGAGTCCGTAGGCCATGACCCCTTTCAGGGGATAATAGGAGAGAAAGGCACAGCTGCCACTGTTGAGGGTTCCGAAGGTTTCCATGCCGAGGCGGGCCCCGAGGAAATCAAGCTGGCCATTGCCCCCACTTCTATCCATATCCTGCAACGCGACGATATCCGGAGCCGCCTCGGCGATGACTTCGGCGATCCTCCCCGGATCCACTCTGCCGTCGACACCGATGGCTCGATGGATATTGTATGTCATGATGCGGACAGTAGTCATGGCCCCTCGAGTCCATTGCCTGTCTATTGCCGGAAAAACGGATTCCTTTGTGCGATCAGTCCTGCCCTACCCTTTTAATCGACAAAATCTTGATGGTCTTGACGGGCAGATTCTGGAACTTCGGGTTTTTGGAAAACGTTTTTTCGGCAGCAATGGCATCTACGACGGACATTCCCTCAACCACCTTTCCAAATACCGCATAGCCGTATTTGGAAGGCAGCGTGCCTTGATGATCCAGAAAGACATTGTCCTTCAGGTTGATGAAGAACTGGCTTGTCGCGCTGTCCACCACCTGTGTTCTGGCCATGGCGATCGTTCCACGCAGATTGGAAAGGCCGTTGGAGGCCTCATTTTTTATTGGCGGTTGCGTATCTTTTTGGTTTAACGTGTCGTCAAAGCCCCCGCCCTGGATCATAAAGCCTGGGATGACGCGATGGAAAATGGTCCCGTCATAGAATCCCCGGTCGACATAGCCGAGAAAATTCTTGACCGTAACAGGCGCTTTCTCCTGGTTCAGTTCGAGGGTAATAGCGCCGACATTGGTTTCGATGATCACCTGTTGCATGGCCAGAGCCTGTCCGGTGATCAGCAGAACACTCACAAGAACGGCCAAAACGATTCTCATGGGATTCTCCCTTTTCAGTTCGCTTCGGATTTAAGTTCTCTCTGCATCAGGTCGATGACAGCCTGCCTCGGATCCTTGTCTTCATAAAGAATCTTGTACATCTGTTCGGTAATGGGGACCTCGACCTGAAGCTTTTGGGCCAGCTGATAGGTTGAGAGGGTGGTTTTAACGCCTTCGGCCACCATGGTCATCTCGTCCAGAATGGTTTTCAGGCTCTTTCCCTGCCCCAGGGCAAAACCGACTGAGCGGTTTCTCGACAGATCCCCCGTACAGGTCAGAACAAGATCCCCCATACCCGCAAGTCCGGCGAACGTCGCCGGATCGGCCCCCATGGCCGCACCGATCCGATTCATCTCTGCCAGTCCGCGCGTGATAAGGGCCGCTCGTGTATTATATCCGAACCCCAATCCATCTGACACCCCGGCAGCCAGAGCCATGACGTTTTTTAACGCACCTCCCAGCTCTACCCCGACCACATCCCTGTTTGTATATACCCTGAAATATTCGGTACTGAATATCTCCTGGACCTTGCAGGCCACCTCGCGATCTTGCGCAGCAACAGCCACCGCCGTGGGCATCTCGGCAGCCACCTCTTTGGCAAAGGACGGACCGGAAAGAAAAGAGGTTCTGGTTTTTGTCCCTTTCGGCAGAACCTCGTCAAGAACCTCTGACATAATCTGCAGGGTATCGTTTTCGATCCCCTTTGATGCCGAGACGATGAGGGTCCCTTCGCGGATGTAATCAGCAGCCTGCTCCATGACCCTGCGCATCACCTGAGACGGCGGGACAAGGAGCAACAGATCCTTGTCTTTTGCTGCCTCTTTCAGATCCGCCGTGAACCGCATATTGGGCGAAAGGGTAAAATCCGGCAGGTACAGGTCATTGACCCCGTTTTCCCGCATGCGCGCAACCAGTTCCTTTTCATAGGCCCAGAGCGTTACCGAATACCCCTTTTTTGCCAGCAGGTTGGCCAGGGTTGTCCCCCAGCTTCCCGCACCGATGACACCGATGTTCATGGTCATTCCTGTCAGATGGCTTTCTTTTTCTTTCGGATGCGTTCTTCGACCTGACGGATTTTTTTCGTCAGGGCTTCTTTGTTCGGATAGACACCTTGAAGGTCCTGAAGCACCTTGAGGGATTCCCGCAACCTCTCCTCTTCCTCCAGCACGGAGGCCAAACCGAACCGAGCTTCCAGGGCAAACAGATCTTCGGGCCACGTGGAAATGACCTCTTTGAAGACCGCCTCCGCTTTTGTCAGCTGCCCGTCGAGAGAGTAGGCCAGGGCGATGCGATACTGCACTTCCGGAACCAGCGGACTATCCGGATAATTTTTGAGCAGACTTTCGAACTCGATACGTGCCTGTTCGTAATTGTTCAGGCGAAAATACGCATCCGCAATTTCATATTGGGTGCGATCCGCGTCAGCAACCCCACTATCCAGGAGTTTCTGGTAGGCGACAATGGCCTGAGCGTAATCGAGAAGCCGGGTTTTATAGATTTCGGCAACCTGTTTCTGAGCCTGTACGGCCCATTCGCTGTCTGGATAATCCCTGGTTACCAGCAGAAAAGCCAGGATCGCTTCCTGATATTTATCGAGGTACACATTCAGGATATCCCCGGAGCGGTAAAGGGCTTGCGGCGCCAGTGACGAATCGGGGCTTGTTTCATAAATATCAAAGAATTTTTTTCTGGCCTTCTCGTAGCTTCCCCCTTGTACCAGGCTCTCTGCTTGTGCGAACTCCGTCTCCAGTCTGCTGTTTCTGGTCACATAATACCAGCTTACCGAAGAACCCATGACAAGGATCAGAAGGACCCACAGTAGCAGACGATAGCGGTAATACTTAGAGTTCTTCCTCTGCCTCTTCACTTCCTCCTTCAAAAGCCTCTTCTTCAGCTTCTGTATCTCCATTCTCTTCGTCCTTCTCGGCGAGTTTGGCTACGGCGACGATCCTTTCCTCAGGTTCCAGCACCATGAGCCGAACTCCCTGGGTGTTTCGTCCGATAACGGAAAGAGCCGCGACGCTGGTTCGCAGAACCTTTCCTCTGTCGGTGATGAACATGAGATCGACGTCGTCCGTTACCAACTTGATGTCCACCACTTTCCCGTTACGCTGGGATGTCTTGATGGTGATAATACCTTTGCCGCCCCGGCTCTGGATCCTGTACTCGTCCAGGTCCGTGCGCTTGCCGTAGCCGTTTTCCGTAACCGTCACCAGGGTCGAAGCGGTTGTATCGCTGACCACCTCCATGCCGATGATATGGTCGTCCTCTTCGAGCATCATTCCGCGAACCCCTCGGGCCGAACGGCCCATCGACCGGACATCGGCTTCAGGGAAGCGGATGGCCTTGCCGTTACGGCTGGCGAGGAGGATATCCATATCTCCGTCGGTCAGGCGGGTCGATACCAAACGGTCCCCTTCGTCAATCGTCAGAGCGATGATTCCGCCTGCTCTCGGATTGGAATAGGCCATCAGCTCGGTTTTCTTGACGATACCGTTTTTGGTTGCCGTGATGATGTATTTCCCCTCGGTGAATTCCTTCACCGGGAGAATGGAGGTCACCTTTTCCTCGGGAGACAATTGCAGAAGGTTCACGATTGCTTTGCCGCGGGAAGCTCTTCCCCCTTGAGGAATTTCATGGACTTTCAGCCAGTATACCTTGCCCTGGTCCGTGAAGATCAGCACGTAGGAATGGGTCGAGGCGATGAAGAGCCGATCGACGAAATCTTCCTCTTTCGGCTTGATCCCCGATTTTCCTTTTCCTCCGCGTCGCTGGGCTCTGTAAAGGGAGACGGCATTGCGCTTGATGTAACCCGAATGGGTGACGGTCACGACCATGTCCTCTTCAACAATCAGGTCTTCAAGCGACAGTTCCCCGGTCATGGGGACGATTTCCGTACGCCTCGGATTGCCGTATTTGTCCTTTACTTCGGTGAGTTCATCGCGAATGATCTTGAAGATCTCCACCTCGCTGGCAAGAATTTCCTTGAGGCGCTGGATCAACGCCAGAATATTGCGGTATTCCTCGAGAATTTTCTCTCTTTCCAGACCTGTCAGCCGGTGCAGGCGCATGTCGAGAATGGCCTGAGACTGAATATCGGACAACCCGAAACGGGACATCAGCCGTTCCTTGGCTTCCGGGGAATTGGCGGATGTTTTAATGATCTCGATAACCTCATCGAGGTTATCGAGCGCGATCTTCAAACCTTCCAAAATATGGGCTCTGGCTTCGGCTTTTTTCAGTTCGAAGATACACCGGCGGGTGACAACCTCCTTGCGATGATCCAGAAAGAGATCGAGCACCTCCCTGAGATTAAGGATGCGCGGCTGACCCCCGACGATGGCGAGCATGATGATGCCGAAGGACGCTTGCATCTGCGTCATCTTGTACAGCTGATTGATGACGATGGTCGGGATGACGTCTTTTTTCAGCTCGATGACAATGCGCATTCCTTCCCTGTCGGATTCATCCCTCAGATCAGAAATGCCCTCAAGTTTATTGTCCTTGACCAGTTCGGCGATTTTCTCGATCAATCTTGCTTTGTTGACCTGGAAAGGAATTTCCGTGAC
>QKGY01000212.1 GCA_003250235.1 Desulfuromonadaceae bacterium | reverse complement strand
CCACCCCGGCGTCGATCCTGATCCCCACCTTCGAAACCAAAAAGGGGCACCCCATCCTGGTCCCCCGATCCGTTTAAACGAACTGGATACATGCGCCACCCTGCGCGACGTGGTCCGTCGGGACCCCTCGCGGGTCTGTCTTGTCCCGGTCGCCGACGCGGGCATCCTGCTCGATCTCGACACGCCGGAGGATTATCGCCAAGGGCTCAGGCATCATGCCTGTATGGAGGTATAATGAAACAGAGGCAAACACCCCTGACGAGGAGATACGAGCTTATGAAACAGCCTAGATTTTCCCTGTTGACCCTGCTCGCCGGCCTGATTGCCGGCATCCTGTTGTCCGGCGTTTTTTCCGGTCCGCCCTGGGCCATCGCCGAACGGGACGACAGCCAGATCGGCCGCTACCAGATTTCAGCCTGGAGTTCCTATGCCGGCGAGCGCGTACACCACAGCGGCTATTACATCATCGACACCACCACCGGCAAGGTTGTCGACCGGGGCCACGAGATTCACGGCATTGAGTCCGGGGGCGGAGCCAAGTAACCCAAGCTTCGTTTTCCCAAAGATGCTCTCTCGGGGGGGGCCTCCCGGAGCCCCCCCTGCCACATCCCACCCTTTCTTCGCAACCCGCGGGACTGAACTTTGTTCTTGCCCGTCCACAGGTTTTGGCGCATAGTAACGCCCAGGCTAGTCATTTTTCCTTAACGAGGACTCTCCATGTTTACCACCATCACCCCCCCTCCGACCCCTTCCGTCCGTTAATCCGGGGAAGGGTATCGTAGTGCGTCCTCCCCCTCGCCGGCACACCGGTGCAGGGTCAATCGCGCACGTCTCTTCCCTGAAGATGACCTCAACCACATCTTTCAGGAAGGGAACTTTCATGCATCAACTTAATCACCCCGCCGCATACCGGCGCGGGCTCCTGCTGGTCGCTCTTTCCGGGGCGCTCTGGGGCACCGTCGGCATTGCCACGCAGGCCGTCTATCTTCGATCCGATATCGACGCCATCACCGTCGGGTTCTACCGCCTGGCCATTGCCTTTCCGTTTGTCGCCGCGCTGTGCTGGAAACGTCTGGGGAAGGGCTTCTTCCCCCGCTGGAAAATGGTGCTGATCGGCGTCATGCTGGCAACCTATCAGGTCTGTTATTTCGCCGCCGTCGGTATCATCGGCGTCGCCATTGCCACCCTCGTCACGCTCTGCACCGCACCGGTAATCGTTGCTCTCGCTTCGGCGGTTTTTCTTCACGAACCGCTGGGCCGCCATACGCTGCTCGCCCTGGGGCTCGCCCTTGTGGGAACGGCATGTCTTGTCGGTTTTCCCGATGAAGCGGCACAGCAAAGGCACCTGCTTGTCGGTATCCCGCTCTGCCTCGCCTCCGCGGCGGGCTACGCCCTGGTCGCGATGATGGGCAAATCCCTGGCCGGCAGCTGTCACCCCCTGCAGTCGACGGCATTCTCCTTCGGCGTCGGCGCGCTGTGCCTGGGGTTCCTGGCCGCCATCAACGGCCTGGGCACATCCCCGTTCGGAGTCGTCTGGGGCCTGCTGCTCTACATCGGTCTGGTGCCGACCGCGATTGCCTACAGTCTTTTCTTTCTGGGTGTCCACACCATCAAGGCCTCGTCAGCCGCCATCCTGACGATGATCGAGCCAATGACGGCCACCCTTCTAGCCTGGCTGCTCTTCGGCGAAAGGCTCTCCGCCTTCGGCATTCTCGGCTCGGTTTTGCTGCTGACAGCTATCGGCCCTCTGTATCTGGCGGAAAAAGTCCGGAGATAAGGCTTTGATGTAACCTCAAACGCAAAGAGGGCGGGATCCTGAGATCCCGCCCTCTTTGCTTCATCCACGCAATTCCGTTACTCTTTGCCGGCCGTCGGTACGTCCTCTTCTGCGGCCGGCTTTTGCAGCACCGTCCCCAACAGCAGACCGCCGATAAAGCCGTAGAACGTACCCGCCAGCCCCGCTGTCACCAGAATCTTGACATCCGTCCCCAACGCAATTCCGCAAAGAATCAGGCTGCTGGCCAACCCGACCAGGGCCAGAATCAGCGCACCCGCTTTGGGGAAGCCAACCTTGCCGACGGCCCACCCCCCCACCGCCCAGATCAGCGCGGAATGGGCGGCGTATTCACCCAGAGTCCAGCGGACAAAGAAGGATTCGGCCCCGGTCGCCAGCGACAGGGAAAGGGGAAGAACGCTGGTGGTAAGGCTCAGCCCCGCGAAGCCTCCCAGGATTGTTCCGAGGGTAAGACGAAACCAGTTTTTTTTGATCATATCCTCTCCAGAAAATCGCAAATAAAGCCATCCGCCCGTCAAGATAACCATTCAGCATGGCAGAGTTTTTCTATCATGTTACGGCCTTTTTGTCCAGAAAAGCTCCTTTTTCTACCCTTTGGCGAAAAAAAGCGGCTGCCGGGTAGGCAGCCGCCACAACAACATTCCAAGAGAGATTTCTGCCCTGTTTTAGTGGCTCTGAGCCGGCGGCACTTCTTTCCCGGGGTAACGCAGGCTTTCCACCAAATCCTGAACCTCCTGAGGCGGCTCTTTGGTCAACTTGGAGACCACCCACATGGAGACGAAGTTGAAGATCATGCCCAGGGTTCCGATCCCCTCGGGGGAGATCCCGAACCACCAGTGCTGGGCATTGTTCATCGACGGGTTGACGAACTTGAAGTAGATGATATAGCCGGCGGTGAACACGATACCGATGATCATGCCGGTAAGCGCGCCTTCCTTGTTGGTCTTCTTATTGAAGACACCCATGATGATGGCCGGGAAGAAGGACGCTGCGGCCAGGCCGAAGGCGAAGGCCACCACCTGCGCCACGAAACCCGGGGGATAGATACCGAACAGACCGGCGATACAGACGGCGCCTGCTGCCGCGCCGCGGGCCCACCAGAGCTCCGCTTTCTCCGACAGGTTCGGCATGATGACCCCCTTCATCAGGTCATGGGATATCGATGCCGAGATAACCAGGAGCAGACCGGCCGCCGTGGAGAGCGCCGCCGCCAGACCACCGGCACC
>QKGY01000408.1 GCA_003250235.1 Desulfuromonadaceae bacterium | reverse complement strand
GTCACGAATCCGGTCGAAGGCGATGACCCGCGTCCCCAGGTGAAAGGCTTCCCGCAGGTCGTGGGTGACGAGAAAGACCGTCATCTTGGTCTCCTGCCACAGGTGCAGCATGAGTTCGTGGATGTCGGAGCGTATCCCGGGGTCAAGGGCGCCGAAGGGTTCGTCGAGCAGCAGAACCCGGGGCTTTTTGATCAGGGCCTGGGCGATGGCGAGCCGTTGCTGCATCCCCCCCGACAGGGCTGAGGGATACTTGTCGCGTGCATGGTCGAGGCCGACGGCTTCCAGGAAATGGCCGGCTTCGTCGAGGGCCCGGCGCTTAGCCGCGCCGAAGAGTTTTCCGGCCCAGGGAGCCCGCTCGAACTCCAGCCCCAGCGCCACGTTCTGCGCCACCGTCAGGTGGGGAAAGACGGAATAGCGCTGGAACACCACCCCCCGCTCTTCCGACGGTTCGTCGGCAATCGGTTCGCCGTCAATGAGGATCTGCCCGCGGGTCGGCGCTTCCTGGCTCAGCAGCATGCGCAGAAAGGTGGACTTTCCGCATCCCGAGGAACCGACGATAGAGATGAAGGAATGGGACGGCACCTCCAGGTTGACCTGTTCAAGCACCACCTGGTCGCCGTATTCCTTCCACAGATTTCTGACACTGACCTGGGCCATCAGCGCCCCCTTTCCGCAGCGAACCAGGGAAAAGCCAGGTTCTGCAGAAACCGCAGTCCCAGATCGATGGCATAGGCCAGCAGGGTGATCCAGGCGACATAGGGGAGGATGGAATCCATGGCCAGATAGCGCCGCAGCAGAAAGATGCGGTACCCCAGGCCGCTTTGCGAGGCGATGGCCTCGGCGGCGATGAGAAAGAGCCAGGCCGGCCCGAGCGCCAGCCGCACGCTGTCGATCAGCCGCGGCCAGGTCTGCGGCAGCACCACCCGCAGGGCGATCTGCCAGGAGTTGGCCCCCAGGGTCTGGGCCTTGATCAGCTGCTCCCTGGGGATCTCCTGAACCCGCAGGGAAATATCCCGGATGATGACCGGGGCGATCCCGACGATGATGAGCACCACCTTGGACACCTCTCCGAGGCCGAAGACGATAAAGAGGATCGGCAGCAGGGTGAGAGGCGGGGTCATGGACACCACCGCCACCAGGGGGGAGAGCCCGGAGCGGATATACGGAATCAACCCGATCGCCACCCCGAAAACCGCCCCGAGAAGGGTGGCGCAAAGCACGCCGACTCCCAGCCGGACCAGGCTCGCCAGGGTGTCTGCCCAGAGCAGGAAATCCCCGCTGCGCACATCCGGCTCGAAAGCCAGCCGGTGAACGGCATCGAAGATCTTTCCCAGCCCCGGCAGGAGCTTGTCGTCGGGATTGGCGGCCAGCCGCATATCCGAGCCGACCACGTAGGCCAGCAGCAGCAGGGCAAAAGGCAGCATCGCGATGAACAGGCTCATATGGCGGTCGGGCGTACGGTTGATGAGTCGGCGCATGATCGTCCTTTCTGTCGGGGGTTCCGAACCCTTCCTAGAGGGCGCTCTTGGCGGCAAGGGTCATGTAGGTCGTATCGAAACGGAACTTCACGTTGCCCTTGTCACCGAGAATCTTGCCATCGGGGAACAGGATGCCCACCACGTCGGCATTCGGCGCCCCGTCGCCCAGCAGGCCGTGAGCAAAGAGAAAGTGGCGCACGATGTCCATGGTTTTGGGCAGGGCGGCCTCTTCGGTGAAGGCGGCAGCCTCCTTGGCGTCGTAATACATGCGGGTGGCGGCAAGCTGCATCTCGTACCCCTTGAGGTCGGTCCCGGAGGCAACGCCCATGGCGGTACGTGCCGCCTTGCCGGCTTCGGTGTCGGAGGACATGATCTTCATGGTTTCATACCAGGCGCCTGCCAGGGCTTTGCCGAATGCCGGGTTGTCCTGAAGCACCTTGGTGTTGGCCA
>QKGY01000246.1 GCA_003250235.1 Desulfuromonadaceae bacterium | reverse complement strand
CGGGGCGCAACCCGCCGGTTCTGACTTTGATCCAGCGAAAAGCAATGAAAGCTTCTGGTTCGTTGAAGCCGTCCCCACCATCTCCCATCGATGATCCGAAACAACAGTTGACACTCCAAGGGACAACCGTGTAAAAATTGGGCACATTTTTAACAGGAGGTTTGTCTCATACCATGAGCAACGAAGGCAATAAAGTCATCTATTCGATGATCGGCGTCAGCAAGTTCTACAACAAAAAGCCGGTCCTTAAGGATATTTATCTCTCCTACTTTTACGGCGCCAAGATCGGCGTTCTGGGTCTGAACGGCTCAGGCAAGAGTTCCCTGCTGCGCATCCTAGCCGGCGTGGACAAGGAGTTCAACGGCAAGACCATCCTCTCCGAAGGGCATACGGTCGGCTACCTCGAGCAGGAACCGCAGCTCGACGAGACCCTGACCGTACGTCAGATCGTCGAACAGGGCGTGCAGGAAACCGTTGATCTGCTCAAGGAATTCGAAGAGATCAACATGAAGTTCGCCGAACCGATGAGCGATGACGAGATGGCGGCCTTGTGCGACCGGCAGGCCCAGGTGCAGGAGAAACTCGATGCCCAGGACGCCTGGGACCTCGACTCGCGCCTGGAGATGGCCATGGACGCCCTGCGCTGTCCGCCCGGCGAAACGCTGGTGTCGGTTCTCTCCGGGGGGGAGAAGCGCCGGGTCGCTCTGTGCCGGCTGCTGCTGCAGAAACCGGACATCCTGCTTCTGGACGAGCCGACCAACCACCTGGACGCCGAAACTGTCGGCTGGCTGGAGCAGCACCTGCAGCGCTATGCCGGGACGGTCATCGCCGTCACCCATGACCGTTACTTCCTCGACAACGTGGCCGGGTGGATTCTCGAACTCGACCGCGGCGAGGGGATTCCCTGGAAAGGGAACTATTCGTCCTGGTTGGAGCAGAAGCAGGAGCGCCTGCGTCAGGAGGAGAAAGCCGAGTCGAACCGGCAGAAAACCCTGGAGCGGGAGCTCGAATGGATCCGCATGTCTCCCAAAGGGCGCCATGCCAAGGGGCAGGCGCGCATCAACGCCTACGAAAAACTGTTGGGGCAGGAGGGGGAAAAACAGTCCAGGGATCTGGAACTCTATATTCCGCCCGGTCCGCGGCTGGGCAACGTGGTCATCGAGGCCAAGGACGTCGGCAAGGCTTATGGCGACCGGCTGTTGGTGGAGAACATGACCTTCAATCTGCCTCCCGGTGGCATTGTCGGCGTGATCGGTCCCAATGGTGCCGGTAAGACCACCCTGTTCCGTATGATTACCGGGCAGGAAAAGCCTGATGCGGGCACCATCCGTACCGGCGAGACGGTGAAGCTGGCCTATGTGGATCAGAGCCGTACCCTGGACCCCAACAAGACGATCTGGGAAGAGGTCTCCGGGGGGCAGGAGCAGATCCAGCTCGGCAAACAGCTGGTCAACTCGCGCGGTTATGTCTCCCGGTTCAATTTTTCCGGATCGGATCAGCAGAAAAAGGTCGGCAGTCTCTCCGGTGGCGAGCGCAACCGGGTTCACCTGGCCAAGATGCTGCGCGAAGAGGCCAACGTGATTCTTCTGGACGAACCGACCAATGACCTCGATGTCAATACCATGCGGGCCCTTGAGAGGAGGCGCTGGAGAATTTCGGCGGCTGCGCCGTGGTGATCAGCCACGATCGCTGGTTTCTCGACCGCATCGCCACCCACATGCTGGCGTTCGAGGGGGACAGCAAGGTGACCTGGTTCGAAGGAAACTACTCGGAATACGAAGCGGACCGCAAGGCCCGTCTCGGCGCCGCCGCCGATCAGCCTCACCGCATCAAGTACCGGCAGTTGACGCGCTGATTTCCTGGAAAATTCGCCCACAAAAAAAGCCTGCCGATCGGCAGGCTTTTTTTGTGGATACACGCAGAGCGTAAACCCTACTCGCGCACGAAGGTGTCGATGTCGGTCTCGTGCACCATGCCCATGAGGCGGGCATATTCGGATTCGATGATCTGGTAGTGATGATTGGTCGATTTGGCGTTGTCTTCGAAGACCTGGCGGACCTTGGGATCCTGGACCTTGGCGGCCATTTCCTTCAGGGCCTTCTCCAACTGCTGCTCTTTTTTCATCGCCAGTTCCATGGCCTGCCGCTCGTTGAACTCCGAATTCAGCGCCTTGCGGAGGTCGGTCATCCAATCGGACTCATCCGCGGGGGGCTCGGCAATAAACTGATCGAAAGAATTGATGTCTTTCCCTTCGTAAATGTCGAAGAACATGTGGGCATGCTCTTTTTCGTCACGGGCGAGAACGTCGAACACTTTCTTGGCCTCGGGGTCTTTCATGTGGGTGCCGGCGAGGCGGTAAAAATCCATAGCGTTCTTTTCGGTCTGGATGGACCGCTTGATGGCTTCCTGTAAATCCATGTCTTGTCTCTCCTTTTGGTGGTTTGGGCATAAGCCCGATTAAATGAAGTCGCCCGGATAGACCGGGTGAGGTCGTATGCCTGAGAAAAACAAATGGACACTGACTCTCTGTTATACTGGGAACAGACCTTCGGAGTCCAGTGGTTATGAAAAAAAACCGTATACAATTTCCTTTACACGTATTCTATGACGGTTCCTGTATCGTTTGTTCCCGTGAAATGGCCCATTATCGCCAGGTGGCCTCGGTAGATCTTCTGCTTTTCACGGATGCCAGCGCTGCCGATTTCGATCCCAGCATCTACGGCTTGACACGGGAAGACTTCATGGCGCAGTTGCATGTGCGGGATGCGCAAGGTCGTTTTCTGACCGGAGTCGACGCCTTTCTGGCCCTCTGGGAAGCTCTGCCCGGGTTTCCTTATCGCCTGCTGGCGCACATCTTGTCCTGGCCGGGGGTGCATTTCCTCGCCAAGGTGGGCTACCGGGTCTTTGCCCGGCTGCGCCGCTATCTTCCGAAAATTGCCGCGTGTGACGACGGCCAGTGCGGGATCGGGCATCGCCGGGAAAAACCTGATGGCTCCTAGGCGCCGGCAGCTGCCGGGGGGACAAAGACACGCTGGGCCAGTTCCTGGTCAATCATCAGCAGGCCGCGGCCATCGCCTTCAACCCGTTTGAGCTTCTTGATGATCAGGGAGAAGTTGGCTTCTTCCTCGACCTGTTCGGTCACAAACCACTGGAGAAAAATCTGTGCGGCATGGCTGCTTTCGGCTCGGGCGAGGTCCATCAGCTTACCGATACGGTCGGTGACGAACTGTTCGTGGTTGAGTCCGTATTCGAACGCATCCAGGGGCGACTTGTATTCATTCTGCGGGCCGTCGACCGGCAGCAGGTTGGTACGTCCTCCGGCATCGCAGAGGAACTTGAAGAACATCTCCCCGTGGGTCATTTCCTCAAGGGCCTGTACCCTCATCCAGTTGGCGATGCCGGGCAGATCCTCGTTTTGAAAGTAGCCCGCCATGGCCATGTACAGATAGGCGGAGAAAAACTCGTTTTTCATCTGTTCGTTGAGCGCATCCTGTAACTTCTGACTGAGCATGGATTCCTCCTTGGTTAACGGCCTCCTGGTGGCCATTTCATGGTCTTAATTCTAACC
>QKGY01000393.1 GCA_003250235.1 Desulfuromonadaceae bacterium | reverse complement strand
TTCGGTCAGAAATTCCACTTCGTCACCGGCTGGCTCCCCTGGATGACCGATGCCCTGCACCTTGTCTTTACTTTCGCCGGGGTTTTCTGGACGCTGGGGATGCTCTTGGCTCCGGGCATCTTCGAGATTCCGCTGAGCGCATTTCTGATACCGACCCTGGGGATGTTCCTGTTCAAAATAACGCATGCGCTGGTCCTGTATCGGGCCCGGGTCTCCTGCTCTTTTGTGCAGAGCCTCGGGGCTGCCATCGCTGGCATGGGGTTGACTCACGCAATCGCCCGTGCCGTCTTCAGCGGTCTGTCGACCTCGAAAAAACCCTTTCTGCGAACCCCCAAAGGGGAGAACAAACCGGCGCTCATCCAGGCTGTGCTCATGGCCTGGGAAGAAACGCAGATCGTTCTGCTTCTTCTGCTGACCGTCGTGGTCTATCTGTGGCGCTTCGGCTGGGACACCCCTCAGGCGGTCCTCTGGGCTGTGCTGCTGCTGGTTCAGGCCTTTCCCTATGGTGCCGCCCTGATGACCTCTCTGGCCGGGAGCATGCCGCGCCTGCACCTGGTCCTTCCCCAGCTCGGGACTTCGGCCTGGCGTTGGTGGTGGCAACTTGGCGAACGTCGCACCCCTCTCGGGTAGTTTTTACTCCCGTTCCCTTCCGCGAAACGGTTCATCCAGCTGTGGCACCTGGCGATCGGGTGCCACGGCAATTGACCCGGCCGATCTCTTCTGTCATAGTTTCTGAACGTCATCCCCTTGTTTTTATTTCATGTCTTGGGCTTCACGCCCTATTGCGCGGGATTCTATGGATACCCTGACCCCACGGGAAATCTCCTTCATCCTTCTGGCATTGGGCACCCTGCTTTTCAGCGCTCGGCTTCTCGGCGAGATCGCCCGACGCTTCAATCTCCCGTCGGTACTGGGTGAAATCCTCGCGGGCATTCTTCTCGGGCCGACTGTTTTCGGCACGTTTTTACCTGAGCTCAGTGCGCTGCTCTTCCCCTCCCGGGGCGGTGGCGCCCTTGTTCTCGACGGACTGACCACCCTGGCCATCGTGCTCTTTCTGCTGGTGGCCGGGATCGAGGTGGATCTTTCCACCGTGTGGAGACAGGGAAAGGTCGCCATCTGGATCGCCACGGTCGGCATGCTGGTTCCCTTTGTCCTGGGATTCGCACTGGCCTGGTTTGCCCCTTCGATGGTGGGATATCAGGACGGCACCGACCGGATTGCTTTTGCCCTGTTCCTGGCCACGGCGCTTTCCATCACGGCCCTGCCGATCATTGCCAAAATTCTTCTCGACCTGAAAATCTATCGCAGCGATCTGGGGGTTGCCGTTATCGCCGCCGCCGTCTTCAACGATCTGCTCGGATGGCTGGTCTTTGCCGTCATCCTCGGCATGGTGGGTGCCGACCACGGCCTGCCCATCGGCCATACCATTCTGATCACCGTTGCTTTTACTGCCGCCATGCTGACGGTCATCCCCTGGCTCATTGATCGGGCACTGCCCTGGATTCAGGCCTATACCAGCTGGCCGGCCGGCGTGCTGAGCTTTGCTCTCTCCTTGTGCCTCTTTTCGGCCGCATTTACCGAATGGATAGGCATCCACGCCATTTTCGGCTCTTTCCTGGCCGGGGTGGCGTTAGGCCATTCCAGCCATTTGCGCGAGAGAACCCGCACTACGCTCGAGCAATTCATCTCCTTTATCTTTGCCCCTTTGTTTTTCGCCAGCATAGGTCTCAAGGTCAACTTCGCCACCCACTTCAACCTTCTTCTGACGCTGACCATATTGACTCTGGCCCTTGTCGGCAAGGTCGTCGGCAGTACGTTGGGGGCTCGTATGGGGCGCATGCCCTGGCGCGAAGCCTGGGGGGCCGGTTTCGGTATGAGTGCTCAGGGAACCATGGGAATTATCCTGGGCGTTTTGGCCCTGCAGTATCACCTGATCACCCAGGAGCTTTTCGTCTCACTGGTCGTCATGGCCCTGGTGACCTCCATGGCGAGCGGTCCGCTGCTGCAGAAAGTACTGCGTCTTAAAAAACCGCGCCGGTTTGTCGATTTTATCGACCATGGCCTGTTCCTTTCGCACGTGCATGCGGCGGACAGAACGGCGGTGATTCGCGAGTTGACTTCGATGATGGCGGACGCGCTGGGGTTCGACAGACGTGAGATTGCCGAGGCCGTGCTATCGCGCGAACGCATCATGGGCACGGGCATCGGCCAGGGAATTGCTGTCCCTCACGCCCGGTTGAACGGTCTCAAAAACCCTGTGGTCGGCCTGGGGCTGTCGGCTACGGGGATCGACTTCGATGCGCCGGACGGTCAGCCCGCCCGTGTGGTTTTTCTTCTGTTGACCCCCCAGAACGACAATGGCGCCCAGCTGGAAATCCTCGCGGATATCGCCACCACCTTCAAGGATGACGAAGTTCGCGAAAAAATTCATCAGGTTACCGGTTATACCGAATTTCTCGCCCTGGTGAAGAGTGCGAAGCGATGACGCTTCGATGTAACCGGTCCTCGTCGGCGGCAGGAACCATCGCCTGAGCGGTCAGGATGGATTGAGACGCGTATGGGAAACAGGATTCAACCGCAGCGGCTTTTTCAGAAACCGCGTACCCTGCAGAACCAGTTGCTGGTCCTGGTTTCTGTTGTGGTTCTGGTGCAGATTTTTGTCAGCGGAGCCATTTTCACCAGTCTGATCGGCGACGTTCTCATCCAGCAGATCGGCAAGAGGGCCTTGGACACCGCGACGACGTTGGCTCTTGACCCGGTTGTCCGCAGGGCTTTGGTCGAGGGAGATTCCTCCGGAGAGGTTCAACGCCTCGCCGAGTCGGTACGAAGAGGTGTCGGGGCCGAGTATGTGGTGGTCGGGGATCGGTTCGGGATGAGGCTTTCGCATCCGGATCCGTCGAAAATAGGCCAGGAGTTTGTCGGTGGCGATATCGGTCCCGCTCTTGAAGAAGGGAAAAGCTATGTGTCCCACGCCGTGGGAACCCTCGGTCCCTCGTTGCGGGGCATCGTTCCGGTGCGGGACGATGCGGGCGCCATCATCGGCTTTATCGCCGTCGGCTACCTGACACACAATGTAGAGAAAGTGATTCACGTTCACCAGCAAAAGCCGCTGGTCTTTGTTCTGGCGATGATCGTTATCGGTCTTCTCAGTGCCGTGTTTATCGCCCGGTTCGTGAAACGGGCGATTCTTGGTCTCGAACCCGCTGAGATCACCTCTTTGTACCGGGAGCGCAGCGCGATTCTTGAGGCGATCCGCGAAGGGGTGGTGGCAACCAACGAAAAAGGCGTTATCCGTCTGGTCAACAAAGCGGCCTACCGTTATACGGGCCTCGAACCGGGCTCGCCGATTATCGGCCGGCAGATCCAGGAGGTTCTCCCCGAGGTTGGTATCGACGACGTCATCGCCACCGGACGGGAAGAATACGACCGCGATTATCGTATCGACAACAAGGAGATCATTTTCAACATGGTGCCGATTTCCCATCAGGGGGAAATGCGCGGCATCGTTGCCAGTTTCCGGTTGAAAGACGAATTGGACTGCCTGGCCCGTGAGCTGGCACAGACGCGGGATTATACCGAAATGCTGCGGGTGCAGGCGCACGAGTATTCCAATAAACTGCACACACTCGCCGGTCTGATCCAGATCGAAGCCTACCAGGAGGCTCTGGATCTGATTCTGAAGGAATCCACCGGGTATCAGGACCTTATCCAGTTTCTCGCCGAGGCGGTTCCCCATCCCGTCATATCGGGTGTTATCATTGGCAAGTACAACCGGGCCAGAGAGCTGAAAATCGAATTCATCCTCGAACCGGATAGCCAGCTGAAGGATATCCCCGATTGGGTTTCCCAGGAAAAGATCGTCTCCATTCTCGGCAATCTTCTCGATAATGCCCTTGAAGCCATCCGCGACAGCGAACACCCGACGGGCCCGGTGCGGCTGTGGATGACCGATGTCGGCCGGGAGCTGATTTTAGAAGTCGAGGATGCCGGCCCCGGTGTCGATGCCGACAAAGTGGGTCTGATCTTCGAGAAGGGGGTATCCACAAAAGGGGAGGGCAAACGCGGGGTAGGGCTTTTCCTGGTAAAGCGTTACCTGGAGGATCTCGGTGGGCAGATCACGGTCTCTCGCAGCGAACTCGGCGGTGCCTTTTTTACGGTTATCATTCCAAAAACGAAAGCGGGTTGACATGCACGTCATCAGGGTATTGATCGTCGAGGATGATGCGAGGATCTCGGAGCTTCATCGGCGCTTCACGGAAAAGGTGGAAGGCTTCGAGGTTGTAGGGATCGCCAACAGTCTTCCGCAGGCCGAGGAAATGGCCGACATTCTCGAACCTGATCTGATCCTGCTGGATCTCTATTTTCCGGACGGCAGCGGCATGGACCTGCTGTGGAAACTCCGCAGCCAGGGGCGTCAGGTGGACATCATTCTGATCACGGCTGCCAAGGAGGCGGCTGCTTTGCGCGATGCCAAGCGGGGCGGGGCGTTCGACTACATCATCAAACCCCTGGTGCTGAGCCGGTTCGAGGACTCGCTGCGGAAGTTCCGTCAATACAGACAGCAACTGGATGAGCAGCAGATTCTTGAGCAACAGGATGTGGATCAGCTGCTTCACGCCTCGGGTAAAGAGAGCCTGCGTTTGGAAGAACCGGTGCCTAAGGGGATCGATCCTCTGACTTTGCAGAAAATCCGACAGGTTTTCGAGGGGTCCGATCAGCAGGGCCTGAACGCGGAGGAGGTCGGGTTGCGCATTGGCGCCAGCCGGTCGACGGCCCGACGCTATCTGGAATATCTCGTCTCCCGCGGGTTTCTTCGCGCCGATGTCGTGTATGGAACCGTGGGGCGCCCGGAGAGAAAATACTTTCGTCAGTAATCCTGAGGGCTCGGGTATTCCGTCGATCATTCCATAAAAAAGAGGCTCCCGGAAAATTCCGGGAGCCTCTTTCGTACGTGGGGACAACTTTCTGATCAAAGAATCATGGAGGCGAGGGCATAACCGATCAGGCAGGCGGTGACCACACCGACCAACCCTGGCAGCATGAAGCTGTGGTTGAAGTAGTATTTGCCTATTTTCGTGGTGCCGGTGATATCAAAGTTGACGGTAGCGATATCCGACGGGTAGTTAGGGATGAAGAAGTAACCGTAGCTTGAGGGAAGAATGCCGATCAGCAGGGCCGGGGAGAGCCCCAGAGCCATCCCGACGGGGAGCATCATGCGGCAGGTGGCGGCCTGACTGTTGATCACTACCGAGACAGCGAACATGGCGAAGGCGAACGTCCAGGGATACTGGTTGACCATCTCGGTGATGCCCGATTTGAAGCTCGGCATGGCGTACTGGAAGTAGGTGTCGCTCATCCAGGCGATACCGAAGATGGCGATGGCTGCGACCATGCCGGATTTGAAAACCACACCCTCGGGAACGGTATTGGAGCGGGTTTTGGTAAACCAGAGAATAATCCCGCCGAAAGCGAGCATCATCATCTGGATGATGGCATCCATCTTAATCGCTTTTTCGCCCACCTTCAGGGTGCGGATTTCGGGGACCATGGCAATAACGACAATGACAGCCAGTGCCAGCAGAAAGATGAACACCGAATTGCGGGCCGATGAGGGGAGTTTCTCGCCAAGAGTTGTTGCCGTAGTGGTGCGGATGCGCTCGCTCCACACGGGGTCGGCCAGTCGTCTCTGATATTCCGGGTCGTCCTGAAGTTCCGCACCGCGACGCATGCTGTAAAGAGCCATACCAATAGTACCGACCAGGGTGGCCGGGATGGTAACGGCAAGAATAGACATCAGGGTGATTTTGTCACTGACGCCGGAAAGTTGGGATAGGTAATACACCACCGCCGCCGATATGGGACTTGCCGTGATCCCCAGTTGTGAAGCGACCGAAGCGGCAGCCATGGGGCGTTCCGGACGTATTCCGTTTTTAAGGGCAACATCGCCGATGATCGGCATGATGGAATAAACGGCATGGCCGGTGCCGAGCATGAGGGTCATGGTGTAGGTACACAAGGGACCGACAATGGTGACCATCTTGGGGTTGGACCGCAGCATTTTCTCGGCAATCTGCAGCATGTATTTGAGACCGCCCGCTGCTTCGAGAATGGCTGCACAGGTAACGACGGCCATGATAATGAGCATGACCTGAATCGGAGGACTGGTGGGGGGCATTTTGAAAATGAATACTTCGATCGCCAGTCCGATGCCGGATACCACTCCCAGCCCGATACCGCCTGAACGACTTCCCAGATACAGCATGATCAGCAGGAAGATGAATTGAAGGTACAACATGTCTACTCTCCTTTGAGTGTGGGTTGTGCGACAACTTCCTCTTACGGTTCAGACGCCATGGGATTCAGGTACGGCGTGACGGATATGGGGTGGGTATCCGACCTTTGTAAATTGGTCTGACCTTTTAGGTGAAGCGTAGACTGTGGAGACCTTATTGTAAATATTTGAGAATTAAAGAGTTTTTAAATTATTTTGCGCATTTTGGTCATATTGGTCACGTGGATAGGCTGGAAGGAACTGAAGATGGAAAAGGGAGGGATAAAAAAAGGGCTGCCGTTTCCGACAGCCCTGTGGTGGCAGGATTTTGGTTATTCTTCCGGGATCTTGAAGACCTCCAGCACACCGGGGAGCGTTTTGATCTTGCGTGCGTCGAAATCTCGAGTTTCGCCGATGACGCCGATGATGATGCGATTGGCTCCGGTGGATTGATGGAAATCAAAATCGTTGTCGACCAGAAACTGCTTGATGTGGCTGAGTTCCTCTTCGGTGGCCCCTTTTTTCATGACAACGAGCATGGTTTATAGTCCTTTCGTTCGGATGCGTTCGAGCCGTCGTGATTCGTCGATGACACGTTCGAACAGTCGAACGATGGCATCATCTTCCAAAGGGCCCGAATTCAGGGATTTCATGCGTAGAAAGATCCGTTTTTCCCGTTCCGGATCATAGACGGGAAGTCCCTTTTCCTTTTTGATCTCCCCGATCTGCAGAGCCAGCCCTGCTCTCTGGTTGAAAATCTTGAGAAGTTCGTCGTCAAGGCGATTGATCTCTTCCCGGATGGCATCGATATCCAAGGGTTTCTCCTAAATGAGGTTAAAATTCCTTGCGGATAAGGGTGTCATGTTTCCAATGGATGTCATCCACCGCCGGATAGTCGATGGTGAAATGAAGTCCGCGGCTTTCCTGTCGCTCGAGGGCGCAGCGGATGATCAGTTCGGCGATAGTGGCAATATTGCGCAGCTCGATCAGATCCGAAGTGATGTAGAAGTCCCAGTAATAGTCGGCGATCTCCTCCTGGATCATCTTGATGCGGCGCAGCGCTCGGGTGAGGCGTTTGGTCGAACGGACAATGCCGACATAGTTCCACATGAAGCGGCGGATTTCATCCCAGTTGTGAGCGACCACGACTTCCTCGTCACTGTCCTTGGCACTGCCGGTATCCCAGTGGCTGATGGGGGGAAACTCAGCTGGGGGCTCCGTCA
>QKGY01000120.1 GCA_003250235.1 Desulfuromonadaceae bacterium | reverse complement strand
GCCATTCAGCTCTCTCCAAGGCAGACGCTGATCTACCGGCTCAAGCAGTCAACCATCAATGGCGCTATCTGCGCGGCCTTGGGAATAGAACACCGAGAGTCGAAATACGATGGCCTGCCCCACACATGGAGATTGGGCGATTTCATACCCACAGCGGGGATGGACTTCCCGGTTGTACTGACGATGCAGGACAGCAAGGATGCGCTGATCGAGGTCGTGCGATCATTATGCCTTTCAACCATCAAGCCTTTTGTCTTAATCGCGCCCACGCGCCTTCATCTGAGTCCTGCAGTTGAAACACTGCTGGCGCAGAGAAGCAGCCCCTTCATTGCGCTGAACGAAGAGCTGCACCTGGGAGATGCACCACGGTTTCTGACACGTCGGGACAAGGCCGCGATATTCGCCCCCCTTATCGGCCAGGTGCCTGAGCCGGATTCTGGCGGCACGGTGTTTTTTTCAACACCGCCGGGCACCACATGGGCGCAAATCAAGATTCAATTCCGTGATGGCCATACCGTCACAATATGGGCGGGAGATCAGAGCGGTCGATACACCTATACGCAAATGGGAATGGCGAGCAGGAAGAATGGCAATCCTACCGAGCAATGGAAATTGCTTGAGGGGTTTGCCAACTCCCGTGGCGAGATCGACTGGCACAGCCGATACGCGTCGGACAAACTGAAGAAACAGAAGCAAGAGCTGTCGAGGCACCTGCGGGAATTCTTCCGGCTCGATGACGATCCCATCGAATGGGTCAAGGACACAAAGACCTACCGGTGTAAGTTCCGCATCCTCCCGGAAGGTGCCGAGGTTTACTGACCACCCTTTATAGCGCCCGACAAATCTATAGCCCCGATTCAGGATTCTGGATCGGGGCTTTTTGCGTCTTGGAGGCCCGCCCGGTGAAATTTCACTGGGGCCGGGCAAAAAAAGTTAAAAAAGTTTTCCTCTGTAAACCCACCATCAATCAAGGCTTTACGGGCTTTCCTCCTCCTTGAGCCAGGGCGTTTTTCGGGGTCGCAACGAAAATTCGCCAAAGCAGGGTGACAGGTCTGGTGAACACAAAGAGTTCACGACCGCCACCCGGGAAATTCATGCCGGACCTGTCCCCCGGTCGGTCCAGAAATGAAGGAGGTTCGGCATGAACCAGACAAGCAAAGCACATCTCACCCCACCGAAGCGGCGACTCATCGAGCTGATGCAGGACATCAACTTCGGCCGCATCACCAACATTCCGGTCCGCGACGGCGAGCCGGAACTCACCCCTGACACGGTCATCGAGCGCGAGATCAAGCTGGGCGGACAGAGCGGTCCCCGGCCCGAGCGCGACCAGGATGACTTCATCCTCAAGCAAGAGGTCGTGGCGCTGCTGGAGCACCTCGCGCAGATGGGCAGCGGAAAAGTCTGCCTGCTCGAGATCAAGCACGGTCTCCCGTTCCTGATGCGCATCGAGGAACGGGCAGCCTGAACACGTAACGACCTGAACCCTTAGACACTGGACAACAAGCTGGACGCATGGCGGAGGCTGTTGTGGGTGTCGCCGAGCCGAATACGGCAATTGGCGGCGTACCTGCGACCCCTTCGCCCACGCGACAGCTTTGTCCTGTGATCTGGCCCGTGCCGACACCCACGCGGACCTCCTCCTCGCTCCGAGGAGGCCCCGATGGTTTCACAGAATTCTTACGACGGCATCGACAAGTATGCCGCCGACCTCATTCGGCACAAAGCACGTCAACTCGTAGGCAAGGCCGGATTCACCGAGGACGACAGACCCGACCTCGAACAGGAACTGATGATCGATCTGCTGCAGCGGATGCGGCATTTCAATCCCGCCAAGGCCAAGAAGACCACCTTCATGGCCCGGATCGTCGAACGTCACATCTCCACCATTCTGGAGGCCCGGTTCGCCCAATGCCGGGACTGGCGGCTCTGCCAAACCTC
>QKGY01000267.1 GCA_003250235.1 Desulfuromonadaceae bacterium | reverse complement strand
TAGAAAGAAAAGGACCGAGAAGAGGAGAAGTATAGTATGAGCAGCGTTCTATTCGAGAAGCGGAATCGAACTGGATATGTCACCCTGAACCGACCTGATGCACTCAATGCTCTTAACGATGAACTGAATGACGAATTGTGGGATGTCTGGGCGGAATTCAACGCAGACGATGGATTGGATGTCGCCATACTTACCGGAACAGGTAAGGCTTTTTGTTCTGGCGCCGACCTAAAATCGTTCATTCCGAAATGGGAACAGGCCAACATGCTCGATGTCCGGAAGAACGTGGCAAGGGGGATCGGCGGTGGGATAACGAGAGGGCAACATCGAATTACCAAGCCAATCATTGCGGCCATAAATGGATACGCAATTGGCGGAGGTTTTGAACTGGCTCTTGCTTGCGATATTCGCGTGGCATCCGAAAAGGCGAAATTCGGGGTGTTCGAAGTGAGACAGGGTCTCCACCAGGGGGATGGCGGTATTGTCCGCCTTGTTGCGATTGCTGGCATTGGCACGGCACTCGATCTTACGTTGACAGGGCGCGAAGTTTCTGCCGACGAGGCTTATGGGCTGGGATTGGTAAACAAGGTTGTTTCGCATGAAAAGCTATTAGAGGCTGCTGAGGATTATGCAGGACTGATTTTGAAAAATAGCCAGCAGGCTATTCGTTCAGCGAAGGAGACGATCCAGGAGGTTATTGGTCGCACGCTGGATGATGCATTAAAAATCGAAACGATCAACGGATATTCAAGCGTAGGAGATTTTAGTGAGGTAAGGGAACGGCTAAAAAAGTTTTTCAGAAAAGAGGAGAAATAAGGGTGCCTTACCACAGGCTGGAGCTGACGGCTGACATGCGGAAATATCTGAGGTCCCACTGCGAGGTCTGAGCGTTAGGCCCAAGGATGAGACGCTCTGCCTGGTCTCAACATCTGTCCAGCGCCTCCTCCATCGAGGCCACGTCCCTATGGGTGGTGAGATACCACATTACGAGTGGAGCTAAGCGTGGTGGCCGTGAATCCGTTGTTCCTGTCAGCTTCAGTGTCTTGTTGCCGTAGGCCGGAAGCCCCTTGTTTAATTGGAGAGGTTTCAGGGGGGCAGGTCACTCGCCGGCGTAAGCATGAAACCCCGAGTGTCGCCATTTCCTCATCCGCTCGACCAATTCCGGCGAGATCACTGTACGGGGTTTCCTTGGTCAGTTCTTGCCCGTACCGTAAGCTCCCAAGGCTCTTCGGTTGAATCAGTTACCGTAAGCGAGATTATCAGACCCAAACTACGGGTTGAACCACCTGTCCGCGAGTTACGGGGACTCTAGTTTAACGCGAACGCCTTCACCGCTTCCGACTTCCACGCGAGGCCGAGACCGGGACGATCCGGGACGAGCGCACAGCCGTCCCGGATTTGCAGCGGCTCTTCGAGGATCGCATCCGTCCAGTCGACATACTCCAGGTAATGGCACGTGGGCGTCGCGGCGAGCAGGTGGACGCTGATCTCCGGTGCTAGGTGCGACGACATCTCGACCCGCTGTGCTGCAGCGATACCGGATGCCTGAATCCAGCCGCTCACGCCCCCGATGCGAGCCACGTCCGGCATTACGTAGTCGCAGGCTCCAGCGGTGAGCGCCTCCACCATCGCTTCCGGCCCGTTGAAGTTTTCACCGATCTGCACCGGGACGGCGAGCGCCCTCGCGATGCCCGCATTACCGGCGTAGTCATCGTGACGAATCGGCTCTTCGAGCCAGGCAATCCCTTCCGACTCGAGCGCGCGTCCCCGACGGATGGCCTCGGTGACGGTCAGCGCCTGGTTGTAGTCGACCGGCAACTCTATCGCGTCGGGCAGCCGCTTCCGAACTGCCCGGGTGACGGCAAGGTCCTCCTTGAGGGTAGGATGCCCGAGCCGCAGCTTCACGCTTCGAAACCCTCCAGCGAGCAGTTTCTCGGCCTCGTC
>QKGY01000037.1 GCA_003250235.1 Desulfuromonadaceae bacterium | reverse complement strand
CCGGCGACGGCTAACCCGGCGCATTTGCCGAAGATTCCGGCTTGACAGGGGCTCCTTGAAGGGCTAAGATTTTCTCCTTTAAGCAAACCTTGTTCTATACATGTATCCGGGTGGGACAATCCTAGCAAAACCATCCCGCCCGGCTGTCTCGCGGAGGCCTCGTGACTTTTCAAGAGTTGATACTATCCCTGCAAAATTACTGGGCTCGCCAGGGGTGCATTATTCAGCAACCCTACGACGTGGAAAAGGGCGCCGGAACCTTCAATCCCGCTACTTTTCTGCGGGTTCTCGGCCCGGAGCCCTGGCATGTCGCCTACGTTGAACCCTCCCGTCGCCCCACCGACGGTCGCTACGGCGAAAACCCCAACCGGCTTCAGCATTATTATCAGTTCCAGGTCATTCTCAAGCCCTCACCGATGAACATTCTCGATCTCTATCTCGATTCTCTCAAGAGTTTCGGGATCGATCCGAATGCCCACGATATCCGGTTCGTTGAGGACGATTGGGAATCGCCGACCCTGGGAGCCTGGGGGCTGGGGTGGGAAGTCTGGCTGGACGGCATGGAAATCACCCAGTTTACCTATTTTCAGCAGGCCGGCGGGATCGACCTCAAACCGGTCTCTGGCGAAATCACCTACGGTTGCGAGCGGATCGCCATGTATCTGCAAGGAGTCGACAACGTCTACGACCTCGAATGGGTCAAAGGAGTCAAATACGGCGATGTTCATCATCGCAGCGAAGTGGAGTTTTCCACCTACAATTTCGAAGAGGCCGACGTCGACATGCTGCTCAAACTCTTCAACATGTACGAAAAAGAATGCATCCGCCTCGTGGAACGCGGCCTGGTGCTGCCCGCCTATGATTATGTCATGAAGTGTTCCCATTCCTTCAACATGCTCGATGCCAGGGGCGCGATCTCGGTCACCGAACGGGCCTCCTATATCGGTCGGGTCCGCAACGTGGCGCGGCTCTGTGCCGAGGGCTATCTGCAACTGCGTGAAAAACTCGGTTTCCCGTTGCTGAAAGGGGGCCGCTGATGGCACAGGAACTGTTTCTCGAAATCGGCACCGAAGAAATTCCCGCTGGCTTCCTCCCCAAGGCCATGGCCGACATGGACAGGCTGATCCGTAGCGAGCTGGACAGCGCCCGACTCACTTACGGTGAAATCGTCACTCAGGCGACGCCCCGGCGCCTGGTGCTGGTGGTGCGAGACGTGGAAGAACATCAGCCGACCTTGCGCTCGGAAGTCATGGGCCCGGCGAAGAGTGTCGCTTTCGACGCCGCAGGTAAACCGACCAAAGCCGGGGAAGGCTTTGCCCGCGGCCAGGGGATTCCCGTCGCGCAACTGATCATCGTTGAAACGGAAAAAGGGGCCTATGTCTGCGCCAAGAAAGAGCAGTCCGGACGCCCCACCGGCGAGTTGCTCAGTGAAATTCTGCCGCGCCTGATCAACGCCATTCCCTTTAAAAAATCCATGCGCTGGAAAGACCTTGAGGTCCGCTTCGCCCGTCCGGTGCATTGGATCGTCGCTCTGTTCGGCGGCGCCGTGGTACCCTTCGGTTTCGGCAACATCACCAGCGACAACCAGTCCCAAGGGCATCGCTTCATGGCTCCGGGCAAGTTCGAAGTAACGGATTTTGCCCAGTACCAAACCGCCTGCGCGGAGCACTTCGTGATCCCCGATCCCGCGAAGCGCAAGGCGATTATCCGTACCGAAATCGAAAAACTGGCGACAGCTGCCGGGGGCCGGGTGCTGCCGGACGAAGAGTTGCTGGAGCAGGTGGCTTATCTGGTAGAATATCCCAGCGCCGTGCTCGGTACCTTCAATCCCGATTTCCTGGAAGTCCCCAAAGAGGTTCTGATTACTTCCATGCGCAGCCACCAGCGCTATTTTTCGCTGGTCGACGCAAGCGGCAAGCTGATGCCCGCCTTTATCACCATCAACAACACCCTG
>QKGY01000118.1 GCA_003250235.1 Desulfuromonadaceae bacterium | reverse complement strand
TGCGCGACAGCCTGCGCTGGACATCGGGATTCGATCAGAGCGGTCTCGTCAACCGCTCCACCGCCTGCGCCCGCGGCAATGTGGTCTTCGACAAGATTCACGACCGTTTCCGTGTCCTGACACCGCTCAAGCGGGCAGGCAAACGCGGCGAAGACCGCTGGGTGCCCATCTCCCCCGAACAGCTGATCGCAGAGATCGTCAACGGCGGCGACCTGTTCGGCGAGGGACATGTCGACGGGCTCGCCGCCATCCGCGACCTTGCCACTCCCATCGATCCGGAGAATCCCGAGTTCGGCACCCTTGCGAACCAGCTCGGGGTCCTGGGAACCACCGACGAGGGGCGCAAGGATTTCATGGTCGTGCGCTTCCTGCAGGCGTTCGGCAGCAAGAACTTCTCCGGACACTCGTCGATCTGCGGTCTCTCCATGCGAGCCGGCAATGCCGCCTTTCTCTCCGATTTCGACAAATACCCGCATCTCAAACCCGACTTCGAACACTGCGAATTCCTGATAAACTTCGGCACCTCCCCCGGCCAGGCCGGCAATCCGTTCAAGCGCCAGGCCAAGCTGCTGTCCCGGGCTCGCAGCGAAGGGAACCTGCGCTACGTCACGGTGACTCCCATGCTCACCAACAGCGACACCATCGCCGCCGGCGACCGCTCGCGCTGGCTTCCGATCCGCCCCGGCGGCGACCTGGCCCTGGCCATGGGGATGATCCGCTGGATCGTCGAAAACGACCGTCACAACGCCGCCTATCTGAGTGTTCCCAGTCGTGAGGCGATGACACTGGCGGGCGAACCCAGCTTCACCAACGCCAGCCACCTGGTGGTGACCGCGCCCGGCCACCCTCTGGAAGGGCACATGCTTCGGGTTTCCCAGGACGACAAGGAAAGCGACTTCCTGGTGCTCGACGCCGCCGATGGCCGCCTCAAACCCGCCGCCCAGGTGGTCACGGCCCGTCTGGACGTCGACGAAGAGATCCCCGTCAACGGCAAGCCGCTGGCGGTCAAATCCTCCTTCGCCCTGCTTAGGGAGGCGGCGTTGCGCTTCAGCCTCGACGATTATGCGCGCGAATCGGGCGTGCCGGCCGAAGAGATCGCGGCGCTGGCCGACGAATTCACCCGTCACGGCCGCAAAGTGGCGGTCGACTGCCACGGCAACACCATGCACACCACCGGCTTTTACACCACCTGGGCCATCCTCTCCCTGAGCGCCCTGGTCGGCAGTCTCAACTACCGCGGCGGCATGAGCGCGGGCGGAGGCAAGTTCAAGGACATGAAAGGTGCCGCCTACGACCTGACCGCCTATGCGGGCAAGCCGAAACAGCCGGGCATCCGCATCGACCGCACTCGCATCGCCTATGAAAAAACCAGCGAGTTCAGGCGCAATCAGGCCGCCGGTTCCCCCTACCCGGCCAAGGACCAGTGGTACCCGTTCACCAACGCCATCGAGACGGCCTTCGTCACCGCGTCGATCAATCGCTATCCCTATCCCCTCAAGGCCCTCATCACCTGGAACGCCAACTTCATCTACGGCGAATCGGGAGGCGAAAACACCCTGGCCGAGGCGTTGAAAGACCCCAAGGCGTCCGTTCCCCTGCTGGTCGCCATCGACCCGTTCATCAACGAAACCAGCCGCCTGGCCGATTACATCGTTCCCGACAGCGTCCTGTACGAAACCTGGGGGGAACTCAACCCCTGGGGAGGCTGGCTCACCAAGGCCAACGCCGTGCGCTACCCTGTCGTGGCCCCGCGCCAGACCCGCTTCGCCAACGGCGAACCGGTTTGCATGGACAGCTTCGTTATCGAACTCGCTAAAAAACTCGGCCTGCCCGGCTTCGGCGAACAGGCCATCGCCGGTGCCGACGGCAGCCTCCATCCTCTGGACCGGCCCGAGGATTTCTACCTGCGCGTGTTTGAGAATATCGCCCTGGACGGCAAACCGGTGCCCGACGCCGACGACGAGGAAATCCTTCTGGCCGGACTGAACGACTACGTGCCGCGCCTGCGCCGGATCAGCCCCGACAACTGGCGCAAGGTGGCCTTCGTCATGGCGCGCGGCGGCCGGTTCGAAGGGAAGGAAGGGGCGTACAAAGGGGATCATCTGGCCAAGGCCTACCCCGGCATGATCAGCCTCTACAACGAGACGGTCGGCAACACCCGCAGCGCCCTGAGCGCCGAACGCTATAGCGGCGTCCCGACCTATTACGCCGCCCGTCTGACCAAGGGCGAACCCCTGGCGCAGCTCTATCCGCGCTCGGAGTACCCCTTCATCGCCTTCAGCTACAAGTCGAACGTGGTCTCCTCGCCCAACACCGCCTCTTCGCGGCTGCGAGATCTGCGCTATACCAACTACATCGACATGTCGGCGCGGACGGCCGAGAACCTCGGGCTGAGCTATGGCGACGCGGTACGGGTAACCTCGCCCGGCGGCAGCATCGAAGGACTGGTGCGACTGCGCGAAGGACTGCATCCGGAATCCATAGGCATCGAACACGGCTTCGGCCGCAGCGGCGAGGGGGCCATCACCCTGAAGATCGGCGACCAGACCCTGGAAGGCCTGCGTTTCCGCAAGAGCGGCGCCACCATCAACCGCCTCGGCTTCGCCGACCCGGGGCGTCCGGGGAAAATCGCCCTGGCCGATTTCGCCGTGGGCTCCAACGCCCGCCAGGTAATTCCGGTGAGTATCCGTAAATTGTCGGCCTGAAGGGGTTGACGCGGAAAGGAAAGAGGCCCCGTGGGATGTCGGTTCCACGGGGCCTCTTCGTTTATTCGGGAAGGGCTTTGCCCAGTACCTCCATGAGATGGAGGACAGGCTGCTCCATGCCGGCCTGCCGCAACCCCCAGGCCAGCTGCAGGTGGCAGCCGGGATTGGCGGTCACCAGCGCATCGGCACCGGTCGCGGCCACATTGGCGAGCTTGCGGTCGAGAATCTGCTGACTCTCCTCGGTGAACTTCAGGCCGAAGGTGGCGGCGCTGCCGCAGCACCAGCTCGACTCCTTCATCTCCCGCAGTTCGACGCCGGGGATGGCTTTGAGGATCTTGCGGGGCTGAGTACTGATCCCCTGGGCATGGCAGAGATGACAGGGTTCGTGGTAGGTCACGGAGAGATCGAGGGAGCGCAGGTCCTCGGTGCGCAGGCCGACCTCGACGAGAAATTCGGAAATGTCGCGGACCTTCTCCCGGAACAGGGCCAGCCGTGCATGATCGGCGCGCCCTTCCAGCATCTCCTCGTAGTCCTTGAGCACCGCGCCGCAACCGGCGCAGTCGGTGACGATGGCGTCCACATCCAGATCGAGAAAGAGATCGAGGTTATGGCGGGCCAGGGACCGCGCCGTCTCCGGGTCCCCCTCGTTCATATGGGGAGCGCCGCAGCATTTCTGCTGCTTCGGCGTAATCACCTCGAATCCCTGGTGCGCGAGCACCCGTACCGTCTGTCGGGAGACCTCGGCGTACAGCAGCGTCATCACGCAGCCGAGAAAGAAGGCGACCCGTCCCCGTTTCTCGCCGCGGGCGGGGACGATTTCGGGGAGCTGAGTGCGCAGGGGGGCCTGCAGCGGCGGCAGCATTCCCTCGGCCTTCTCCATCCAGCGCGGGGCCAGCTTCAGCAGCCCCGAATGGCGCATCAGCCACTGGATTCCCAGCTTCTGATAGAGACGCGCCGGGATCATCGAGGTCTCCAGCAGCTCGGGCGAGGGAACCATCTTGCCGAGGATGAAGCGGCGCAGCCCTCCGGCAAGTCCCGTAGTCGGAAAAACCTCGTGCACCTGGCTGCGGCAGGCCTCCATGATCTCTCCGGCGTGCACGCCGGACGGACAGGCGGTGGTGCAGGCGCGGCAGTCGAGGCAGAAGAAGGCCTCCTCCTTCACCGCCGGGGTGAATTCGAGCCTGTTCTCGGCCACCGCCCGCGCCAGGGCCACCCTGCCGCGGGGGCTGGAGCGTTCCCTGCCGGTCAGGGCATAGGTGGGGCAGGTCGGCAGGCAGAAACCGCAGCGCATGCACTGCAGAATCCCTTCGTAGGCAGGGGCGTCGCGGGTGACGAAATTGCCCATCGGCTCATCGTGAGACACGGAACCCCTCCTCGATCCGGACGTCGGCGCATTGTTCGTCGTCGGTGAAGATCTTGCCCGGGTTGAGAATCCCCTGCGGATCGAAGGCCTGCTTGATCCGCCGCATCACCGCCACCCCGCCCGGGCCGATCTGCCGCCGCAGGTACTCCTTCTTGGCGAGGCCGATGCCGTGCTCCCCGGAAACCGTGCCGCCGAGCTGCAGCACCTTTTCGTAGAGCTCGTTGTAGAAGGCGTGGGCCCGCGCCATCTCGTCGTGGTTGCGCTCGTCGCACAACACCGTGGGGTGCAGGTTGCCGTCGCCGGCGTGACCGAAGGTGCCGACGTTGAGCCGGTATTTCACCCGCAGCCGCTCGATCTCGTCGAACGTCTCCGCCAGGCAGGAGCGCGGCACCGTGGCATCCTCCAGCAGGGTGGTGGGGGAGACGCGGGCCAGGGCCGAGAGCGCCGTGCGCCGCGCCGCGGCGAGCTGATTGGCATGCTCGGCATCGCGGGCGATATGAACTTCCGCGGCCCGCACCTCTTCGAGGATCGCCTGCACCCCGGCGGCCTCCTCCGCCACCATGGCCGGATGGCCGTCGACCTCGATCAGCAGCATCGCCGCCATCTCGCGCGGCAGGCCGATGTTCACGTAATCCTCGATACAGTTGATGGTGGTGCGGTCCATGATTTCCATGGTCGAGGGGATGATCTTGGCGGCGATGATCTTCGACACCGCCGCCCCCGCCGTGCGGATATCGGAGAAATAGGCGAGAAAGGTCCGCTTGTCCTTGGGCGGCGGGATGAGCTTGACCGTCACTTCGGTGATGATGGCCAGGGTTCCCTCGCTGCCGACCAGCAGGTCGCGCAGCGAATAGCCGGCCACGTCCTTGACGCTCTTGCCGCCGGTGCGGATGAAGCTACCGTCGGCGAGCACGCCGGAGAGGGCCATGACGTAGTCGCGGGTGACGCCGTATTTGAGGCCCCTCAGGCCGCCGGCATCTTCAGCGACGTTGCCGCCGATCGTCGAGATCTTCTGGGAACCGGGATCGGGGGGATAGAAGAGCCCCTTGGCGGCCACGGCGTTGAACAGGTCGAGGGTGACCACCCCCGCCTGGGCCGTGGCGGTGAGGTTTTCCTCGTCGATTTCCAGGATGCGGTTCATGCGGGACAAACAGACGACCATCCCTCCTTCGGCGGGAACGCTGCCGCCGGAGAGCCCCGTCCCCGAACCGCGCGGCACGATGGGCAGTCCCTCGCGGTGGGCGATCTCCAGGGCGGCGCAGACCTCGTCGTTGCTGGAGGGAAACACCACCACCTCGGGCAGATGGTGCACGCCGGGGGTGGAATCATAGCCGTAGACCAGCAGGTCTTCCTTTTCGAACAGGACGTTTTTCGCCCCGAGCTTCTCCACCAGATGGTGAATGGCGGTCTGAGAAATCATCCGTTGCCTCCCTGGCCGCTAGAAACCCTCTTCGTAATAGCCTTCGGGGATTCGCACCATCAGCACGGGGATCTCCGAACCGTGCAGCACCTTGTGGGCGGTGTCCCCCAGCAGGGCCTCGCCCAGCATGGTGTGACGATGCGTCCCCATCACGATGACGTCGGCGCCCTTGCTGCGGGCGTACTGCAGGACCAGCTGCGCCGGCTGCCCCTCCTCGACGATAATCTCGCTCACCCGGCTTCGCCCCTGCGGATCCGCGCTCTGCTCCTTGGCGCACAGCCGCTCGATCCGGGCAATCAGGTTGTTTCTGACCTGCTCCCGGGCGGCGCGGTGCATCTGCTCCGAACGTTCATGGGGCACGTGCAGCTCGACCAGGCTCTGGGCGAAAGTGCTTAATGGCTCCATGGCGCTGACGGCGATGATTTTCGCATCGTACGTCTGCGCGACGCTCAGAGCGTAGCGCAACACATGAGGGGCGCCGGGCCCCAGACCGGTAGCATACAGGATCGTTTTGATTTTTGGCAGCATGGATTGTCCTCCCTCGGTGGTGGTTGCCTTAATTGTACCCTATCCCTCGAAAAATACGGTCGGCAGCCAGGTGATGATTTCCGGGACAAAAATCATGATGCCCAGACCGATGAGCTGAATCACCACGAAGGGGATAATCCCCCGGTAGATGTCCGCCATACTGTACTCCGGCGGCGCGACCCCCTTGAAGTAAAAGAGGGAATAGCCGAAAGGCGGCGTCAGGAACGAGGTCTGCAGATTGACGCAGACCATCATGGCGAACCACAGCGGGTTGAAGTCGAGGTCCATGGCGATGGGGGTGAAGATCGGCACGACCACCAGCAGGATAGCGGCCCAGTCGATGAACATCCCCATCACGAATACGACGGCCATCATGATGACGAACACCACGTAGGGATTGACGTCCATACCGAGCAACACGTCCGACACCACGTCGCCGCCTCCCATGCTCAGGAAGACCACCGAAAAGAATTTTCCGCCGACGAACAGGGCCATGATCATGGCGGTGGTGCGCGCGGTGGAGATCGACGACTGGGTGATGACGCTCCAGTTCAGCTTGCCGGTCACCAGGGCCAAGAACAGGGCGCCGATGCAGCCGAGAGCCGCCGCTTCCGTCGGCGTGGCGATACCGGCCAGAATGGTGCCCATGACCATGAGAATCAGCCCGAAGGGTGGAACGAAGTTTTTCATGGTCATGGAGAGCTTCTGCATGGCGGTTGCCGTGCGCTCCTCCTTCGGGATCGGCGGCCCCATGTTCGGGTTGATATAGCAGCGCACCCCGACATAGATCAGGTACAGGACCGAGAGCAGCAATCCCGGCAGAATGGCGGCGGCGAACAGGTTGCCGACCGAGGTCTCCTTCTGTCCGGTCAGACCGCCGTAGACCACCAGCATGATGGACGGGGGGATCAGAATGCCGAGGGTCCCCGAGGAGCAGATGATCCCCGCCGACAGAGACTTGTCGTAGCCGCGGCGCAGCAGGGCTGGGCCGGCCATCAGTCCCATGGCGACCACCGAGGCGCCGACGATGCCCGTCGTGGCGGCAAAGACCGTGGAGACCACGATGACCGCCATGCCGAGGCCGCCGCGCAGGCCGCCCAAAACCTGGTAGAGGGCATCGAAGAGCCCTTCGGAGACCTTCGAGCGGTCGAGGATCTGGGCCATGAAGATAAAGAGCGGTATGGCCACCAGCGTATAGTTGAGGAAAATCCCCCAGACGTTGTTGGCAAACAGGCCCATGAGCCCGGAAATATCAAAGCCGTTGTCGATCAGCCCGAACAGCGTCGCCACAGCAGCCAGGGTAACCGCCAGGGGGTGCCCCATG
Organism: Desulfuromonadaceae bacterium; assembly: GCA_003250235.1. GTDB lineage: Bacteria > Desulfobacterota > Desulfuromonadia > Desulfuromonadales > SZUA-540 > SZUA-540. Next base: position 219 of record QKGY01000118.1, on the reverse strand, counting down.
GCGATGCAGGCCATGAGGGTCAGGAACATGAGAATGGTCAGAATTTCAACGCTCATTGTCTCTTCTCTCCGGATCAGACGGGTGTCAGGGTTTCAGGTCTTTCAGGGCGCGAAAATCCTGAATCAATTTGGCAACGCCCTGAAGGAAGAACAGAATGAAGCCGATTGCCATGAGCGTCTTAAAGGGATAGATCGGCGGAGCCCAGGAGCTCGATGCGTG
>QKGY01000081.1 GCA_003250235.1 Desulfuromonadaceae bacterium | reverse complement strand
GGCTGGTGCTGCGCTCGGTCTTTGCCGAGCTGTCCCGATACGAGGAGGGAGCGCCGCTCTATCTCAGTCCGAAGCTGGTTCCGTTGAAAATCTGTCGCCACAGCGGGGGCCTGGCGGGTCCGCATTGCCCGAGCATGCAGGAGTGGTTCGCTCCCGGGGTGCGTCCCGCGCCCTGTACCGAACATGGCGGAAGCACCCCAATCGCCGTAGCGAAAAAACCCCGACAGCCGGCTTGACGATTGCCTGCGACCCGCGTATTCCCGATGACCTGGAGAGCTTCGCCTTCGAGCTGCCCGAGGGGATAGAGCCGCACTCGACGCTCTGGCGTATTGACGGTGTCGTTGCCGGACGCAGCGGCGAGGGGGAAAGACGATACTTCTGGAATCTTCGCAAAGGGGAGCATCGTCTACGGGCCGAAGTCACCCTTCACGGAGGTGAACTGATCGACTCATCTGAAGTGGATTTTATTGTGAAGTGAGATTCTGAAACCGGCAGGGAGGAATCCGTTGCGCTCTTAAGGGTTGCGTAGGATGTGTTTCCCCGCTCCTCTCGGAGAGACGTATCGAAGCAGTGAGGCGCATGGCCGTTCCTCGCCGGCCGCGGGTTTGAATCCCAGGGGCCCTGTGTCACACCCCATTCACCCCATAAAAAAGGGGACAGGCATCTGACGCCTGTCCCCTTCTGCTTTTCCAGTGAGAAAAGATAAGACTTAGTGAGCTGCGACCGGCTCGTCTTCTTCTTCCACTTCCTCGCCCTCGGCAAACAGGGCCGCCATCGCCTTGGCCTTGACGGGGGCCAGAGAGTTGCCATACAGCTCGCCGAGAACCTGGGAGAGGCCGGTGTAGATTGCGGTGAAACCGCAGAAGATGCCTTCATACCCGGCGAAGGTTTTGACCAGCGGGTTGCCGGTGGCATCGCCAATGGCCAGCAGGAAGAACAGGGCTACCAGCGAACCGAAAACGACCTGCAGTTTGCGGTTCAGCTTGAAGGTGCCGATGAAGAGACCGGTGCTGAAAAGACCCCACATGACCAGGAAGGCAGTCATCGAGGTGGCACTCGGTTTGGCGGCATAACCGGTCTGGGGGAGGATGATCAGCGCAACCAAAGTCAGCCAGAAGAGACCGTACGACGTAAAGGCGGTCGCCCCGAAGGTATTGTTTTTCTTCCACTCCATGATGCCGACGATAACCTGCCCGATGCCGCCGTAGAAAATACCCATGGCCAGGATCATTGCGTCGAGAGGGAACACGCCAGCGTTGTGCAGGTTGAGCAGCACGGTGGTCAGGCCAAAGCCAAGCAGGCCCAGCGGAGCCGGGTTTGCGGTAGTGTCTTTGATCGAGATATTGGTTGACTGTGCCATGGTTCTACGACCTCCTGATTTGTGTCTCGTTAAAAGAAATGCTTTGGTTGGACTGTTGGCCCGCTTACCACCGCGGAGTCCGATATGCCAAGGGCTTCCTGCCCTATCACCCGTTTCCTGCGTCAGTGGTTCTTCTTATTGGCAAGGTGCGTACCAGAAATTAAACATTGTTCGAAAAAAATTTTTTCTACTTTATTTCAACAGCTTAGCCGCGCAGGGAAAAATCCGAGGTCGTTTCACTGTACAAAACATTATTTGCATATATGCGAATCCATCGGGTCTCAAGGTGGGATGACAACCGCCAACACCCTGACAATAAAGGGATTTGCAATTATGCGAAAAAATCCGGGAGATTTTTGCAGGAATGTAAAAAGTGATTTACCGATGGCAAAAAGTATTTTTAACCTTGCAAGCAAAGAGCCTGAACGCCAAAGGATTGGAGGGGTCCGAACACCTGCTGAAGACCTTCGCTGTCATGAAAGACACAGGATAAGCACGGTTGCGGAAGATCATGCGAGTGCAGCCCAGCCTGAAAATATCTGGCTGGGCTGCAGATTGTGAATCGCGAGAGAGAAACAAAGGAGATTTTTAAGACACATCAGCAAATCGGCTATGTCCCCTTCTCGCATCCTCGGCCAAAGACACCCGTCCTGAGTAATCAGGGTTCGCAACGGGGTTCCTCAATACCCCGGTCTCGACCTCCACCCACCCATCGGAGCGCTCAAAACTGTCGATCGCCTTGCTGGCAATCAGCTTCTTCAACTCATGAGGGCGAACCAGCCGATGCTGTCCGTCAGGGTACTTGATTTGGATCATCATAAGTCGTTCCTCCTTTCTACAAATTCTGCCTTTTACGGTCATTATACACCCCGGCATCTGGAGAGTAGCCGTAAAAACCATCCGGGTTTCGTTGCGACCGACAATCCTGCTAGCCGATACGTCCACGATGAGCTGTCAAAATGGTGAACGTGTTCCCCAAAAGTTCACGAAGGTTTTTCATCCGCAGAGGCCGTTGCCTTCGGCATTCGGCATCAAAACCCCGAATAAACGCCTGAAGGCCCGTTTAGACAATCAAAAAAGCACTTCTGAAAGGGAAGTGTCTATTGATTTCAGATCGGAGATTTTATTCGGATCGGGCACCCACCAGACAGGTTGCCACAAAAGGAAGAATTGGACGCCATATCGAAGCGACAGGGCGACGAGCCCCATCCACGTATCCGCCACGAAAAAACGCCCCGTCGAAATGACGGGGCGTTAGGCTACGGTCGTAGGTGGGCAGCTCCGCAGAGTCTGCCCACCCTTTTGCCATAGGGCTACAAAGTGCGGCCATCAGGGTGCGATGATCCAGTTGGCCGGTTGTATCAGGTACCAGGTGTCCGTCCATGTGTCGACGTCTGTGCTGCCG
>QKGY01000407.1 GCA_003250235.1 Desulfuromonadaceae bacterium | reverse complement strand
GTCCCCTCGTACGCCAACTACGCCAAATATCTGCCCGTGCGTCCGGCCTACACCGATAAGACCCTGGCCACGCTGATCGACAGCGGCATCGACCCGACGGAGCGTTCCGTGCTGCGTGTCATGCCGCGCTATGAAATCGTCGGAACGGACATGGATATTCTCATCGAATATCTCAAGAGCCTTTCCGATAAGCTCCCCCCGGGGGTCGACAAAACCCATCTCAAGTTCGCTACGGTGATCGTCGAGGGCACAGACCCCAAAAAGGTCGAATCGATGTTGAAACCTCTCCAGTTCACCGTCGAGCGCAAAAACGCCCTGACCAAAGCGTCGGGTGCCAATGATCGCGTGGCGCGAATGGGGTACAACATGCTCGGGGATCTCTCCTTCGTGACCTTCTCCCTCGACAAATGGGTCCTGAAAGGACCGCCGGAAACCTGGAGAGCGCAGCTGGATGCCTACTACCAGGCGAACCCGGTGTACGCCCTGTTGGGTGGGATTTCCGAAGGGGAATGGGGGCCGGTTCACCGTTTCTGCGAAGAGATGAAAATCCCCGACCTGTTCCCTTCCGTCGATTACCCCGTTATCTCCAATACGGACTGGTACACCCTTTATCCGTCGCGAGGCATCCGCCAGGAGGGGGAATCGGCCGCACGCTACCTCAAGAGCATGGCCGAGCTGATCAAGGACAAGCCTGTCGTGCAGGTCTATCGCGACAACCGCCGTGGCCAGACTCTGGCGGAAGGGTTCCGTGCCATCTGGAAAGAAACGGGCAACTCGTTGGCCGCAGACATCGCCCTGCCTGAAGGGGAAAAGCTGGATGCCAAAAAGCTCAAACAGATTGTTCAAAAAGACAAGCCGGCCGTTTTGCTGATCTGGGACGATCCCGGGCTGCTCGCATCCCTGGAAAAACTCAACAAGCAGAAAGATAAGCCGGCCATGGTGATTGCCTCGGGAACCTGGCTTGGGGCCAACCTGTGGACGATCCCGGAGGCGTTGCGCAAGTGGATGTACCTGACCTGGCCTTATCGCATGCCTCAAGAGGACGTGCGTTTCGACAACGAGGTTCGCAAGGTGGCTGTCGGAAAAGGCATGAAGTACTACGATCCCATCGTCCTGCGCCAGGCTTTCATTGCCCAGGAGATGCTGGGCAAGGCCCTGATGGAGATGCGCAGCGAGTATTATCGCGACTTCCTGTTTGACACCATCGGCATGATGGAAGACATCTACCTCCCTCTTTACGAAAGGTTAAGCTTCGGTCCAGGACAGAGATATGCCTCAAAGGGATGTTTTATCGTGCAGTTGGGCGCCGGGAATTCTCCTCAGTTGGAACGCCGAAGCGAATGGGTGATGCCATGAAAAAATTATTGTTGATCGCGATTGCCCTGTTGGTGACAGCTGGCACAGCGGGAGCCGCGCAAGAAATGAAGGGGATCGATGGAGAGCGCGTGTTTATCGTCAGCGGCTACCGGTTCGAGCCGGGACCTTCCGGCGGCGACGAAGATACAGGTCACGCCCTGTGCGGAATCCGCTGCAACGCGCTGTCCATCGATTACCGCAACATCATCGATCCCGGCGGATGGCGTTTTATTAAAGTTGCCACCGACAAAGACGTGAGGGTGGATCTGGACAATCCCTTTATGGACGGTCACTGCGTCTGTACCGTCGACGAGTTCGTTGTTCAGATTAACGATTTCAACTGGCAAAGCCGCAAGCAACAATCCAAAGAGGGGAAATAGATATACCCCTTGGTATATCTAGCTTTTGACAGACACATCAAACACCTGAAATACAGAACGTCGGGCAAACCCGGCAAACAAACGGAGGTAATGTCTTATGAGAAAATTATCCATTCTGGCAATCGCACTGATGCTGTCAGGTTTGTTGACGACGGCAGCCCTCGCGGGCGGACAAGGCAACGGCAACGGCAACCAGTCACAGACCGAGGAAGTTGGCAAGAAACAGGA
>QKGY01000127.1 GCA_003250235.1 Desulfuromonadaceae bacterium | reverse complement strand
GGAGATTCGTGAAGTGGCTGAGGCGTTCAATGCCCTGACGTCGTCACTGCGCTCTTATCACGATGACCTGGAATGTCTGGTCGAGGAGCGGACCGTTCAACTGCAACAGGTCAACCAACGTCTTGAAGAGGACATCTTCCAGAAACAGGCGGTGGAAAAAGCACTGCGTGCGTCCAACGCCTTTAACACCAATGTCATCAACAGCATGCATGATGCCTTAGCCGTCATCGAGAGTGGCAGCTTCAGGATTGTTTCCGCCAACCGGGTATTCCTGCGGGAAAATGGCTATAGCCATGAGGAGGAGGTTTTGGGGAAGAGCTGCTTTGCGATCACCCATCACCTGCCAGCTCCCTGCTTCCATTTCGGGCATGCCTGTCCTCTCATCGAATGCCTCGAAACCGGCCAGACGGTCATGGTTGAACACACCCATTGCGGCAAGACCGGGGATCGATCCGAGGAAATCATCGCCTCTCCTATCCAGGATGTCTCCGGAATAATTTCGCAAGTCATCCATGTGTCCCGGGATGTGACGGAGCGCAAAAAAGCCGAAAATCGCATTCGCGAATTGGCTTATTTCGACGCGCTTACCGGTCTGCCCAATCGCCAGTTGCTTCTTGATCGTCTTACGCAGACCATGAAAACCGCTCGTCGTAACGGCAAGAAGGCCGCAGTCCTTTTTCTCGATCTGGATCGTTTCAAGACCATCAATGAGTCCTTGGGGCTGGGAGCGGGGGACGCTTTGCTTACCCATGTTGCCCGTCGTTTGAAAGAGTGCACCCGGGAAGCGGATACGGTGGCGCGACTGTCGGCAGATGAATTTGCCATCATTTTGGGGGAAGTCGATCACGACGACAGCCCGGCTGTTTATTCCCAGCGAATTCTCGATATCTTCGGAGACCCTGTTCCTTTGGAAGAGCGCCAGGCCTACATCTCCTGCAGCATCGGCATCGCCCTCTTCCCCCGAGACGGCGAAGATGCGGAAACCCTGCTGAAAAATGCCGATACGGCCATGTATGCGGCTAAAAATCAGGGGCGCAACCGCTACCATTTTTTCTCGGAAGCGATGAATGCCATGGCTCTGCAAAGGCTGACTCTGGAAAACGGCATCCGTCGTGCGCTCAAAGAGAATGAATTTTTCCTCTGCTACCAGCCCCAGGTCAGCCTGGAGACCGGTGAAATCAGCTGCCTGGAAGCCCTGATCCGTTGGCAGGATCCCGAAGCCGGCCTGATCTCGCCAGCGGATTTTATCCCCCTGGCCGAAGAGACCACCCTCATTCTGGACATCGACGAATGGGTGCTTCGCACCGCGTGCCTTCAGGCCAGGCAATGGCATCTGAAGGGTCTCTCCCGTCTCAAGGTCGCCGTCAATATTTCCGGTCGCCAGTTCAAGCAGCCGAACTTCATTGACATGGTCGACCGGGTGTTGGCCGAAACGGAGTTGCCGCCGGAAATGCTCGAGCTGGAACTGACCGAGGGACACCTCATGGACAATATCAGCAAGACCATCATGATTCTGACCGATCTCAAGGTACGCGGCATCCAGCTGGCTATCGACGATTTCGGCACCGGTTATTCGTCCCTGAGCTATCTGAAAAATTTCCCCATTGATCGGGTAAAGATCGATCAGTCTTTTGTGCGCAGTCTGCCGTCCGATGCCAGCGACAAAGCGATTGTTGAGGCCATCATCGCCTTGGCGCGCAGCTTGGGCATGGAGGTTATCGCTGAAGGGGTTGAGACGCAGGAACAACTGACCTTTCTGCTGGAGATGGGGTGCCGAGAGATGCAGGGGTACTTCTTCGGCCGACCGGGAAGGATCGAAGATATTGAGGTCCAGATGTCGCAAACGAGACCCTATGAGCATCACAGTCTGTTCGTTCAGAAAGGCCAGCGCAGCAAGACGCCGGATAATGAGGCAAGATGTCGACAGCCTTCGCCAATTATTTGACTTCTGCGGGGTGGATCTCCG
>QKGY01000305.1 GCA_003250235.1 Desulfuromonadaceae bacterium | reverse complement strand
CCATCGGGGGGCTTTTATAAAAGGGAGGGAACCTTGGACCTGCAACAAAACATCATCGACGCTACCAAAGAGATCTTCGAGACCATGGTCATGCTCGACGTGGCTCCAGGAGCGCCTCTCGAAACCAAAGTGACCTCCTTTCGGTATTCCGTCTCCGGAATGGTTGGCCTGGCGGGTGTCAGCAAAGGGATGGTCTCCATCCATACGCCCGACCCGGTCGCCATGGCCATTACAACCAGCTTCCTCGGGATGGAGACGACGGAAATCAACGATGACGTCAAAGATGCCATCGGCGAGCTGGCCAACATGCTGGCAGGCAACATCAAAATGATGCTCAGCGGCAACGGCAAGGATATCACCCTCTCCATTCCTTCGGCGGTTCACGGCGAGGAATATACCGTCAACTGCCTGGCCGATTCGGAATGGGTGACCATCCCTTTTTCCAGCTCAGCGGGAGAATTCCTGGTTGAGTTGCAGATAGCGAAGTAATCAGACGCACGACGGTCCGCTAAATCGGCAGCCCCTTTCCTCGCAATACCCGATCCGGGAAATTTGGCCTCGCCATTCACCGGATTTTGCAGTACCATGCTGAGGTCAAGGGGCTGTTTTTCCGATAGACAGGAGGTTCCCTTGCAGGAAGAACTGCAACAGGTTATTGTCAAAGCCACCAGAGACGTTTTCGACACCATGATTCCCATGCCCCTTTCTCCCGGTGCCCCGGCAACGGAGAAGGTCCAGTCGTTCCACTGTCATGTCAGTGGAATCCTCGGCTTTTCAGGGGATCTTCGTGGGATGCTGACCATCCATTGTCCCAATGAGGTGGCCATGGCCATCACCACCAGTTTTCTGGGCATGGAGACCGAAGAGATCAACGCGGACGTGATCGATGCCATCGGCGAACTGGCCAACATGGTCACCGGAGGCATCAAAGAAGCCTTCAGCGAGAAGGACCAGGAGATAAAGCTCTCCATCCCGACGGTCGTTGCGGGGAAATCCTACAACATCAACAACCTGGCGGATGCGGATTGGGTCATTATCCCTTTTACTATTGAAAAAGGCACGTTTCTCGTCGAACTGAAAATCAAACCACAAAGCAACAACAACCATTGAGTACGAATGACCTCCAAGGTAGCCATAGAAAAAGTCCTTCATGCCACCATTGAAAAAATCGAGGAAGAAGTTGGTGGCCTTCTTGGAGCGGAAATCAACCTGCTCAAACATAAGAGCCGGCCGGTTTCCAAAGAGGAATTTTTTTCGGAACCCAGGGATTATTCGGTTGTCGCCAAGCTGGATGTCAGTGGGGGGGTAACAGGCACCTGCTATCTGATCCTCGACCTCAAAGCCGCGATCACTCTTGGCTCCACGCTGGTCATGCTGCCGCAGGACCTGATCAACAAGCGTCTGATGAAGGCGACGCTTGAAGAAGAAGAGGCCGATGCGTTTGGCGAAGTCGCCAATATCATAGCCGGCGCCTATTCGCATACCTTTCTCAAGCACTTTCCCAACAAACTTCACTTCAAAAAAATCGAGGTCAAATCCTTTGTCCCGGAGGAAATCGACCTGACCTCCGAAGACCCGCTCCCACAGGGGAAATACTATCTCTCCTCGTCTTCGCTAACCATGAAAGGCAAAAGCCTCGGCCAGTTCGAAGCGCTGTTTCCGTTCGATCTGCTTGATTACCAGGAGGACGAAACGTCCATCGAGATTCCCAAGGCAACCCCGGACAAACCTCCTTCGCAAGAAATCACGCCGGCTGGCGGCGAAGAACCGGCGACGCAGGAAGAAGGAACTTCTGGCAGCATAACGGTCAAGGATATTGAAAGAACCCTGCAGACGGCGATACAGCAGACCGAGGAGGAACTCGGACGCTTTCTCGGGCAGGAAATTACCTTTGCCGGCTACTCCGGGCGGGTCATTACCAAACAGGCCTATCTCGCAATGCCGCGTGACTATTCCGTGGCAACAACCCTGGCGGTGTCCGGAGACGCGACCGGTCGCGCCTATGCCATGGTCGACCTGAAAAGTGCCATCACTTTGGGGGGAACGCTGATCCTTCTTCCTCCTGAAACCATCGCCAAGAACCTCCGGAAGGCTGTTCTGGAGGGGGAGGAAAAGGATGCCTTCGGCGAAATCGCCAACCTGATCGCCGGAACCTTCTCGCAGGTTTTCCCGCGCCTCTACCCCAGAAAAATCCGCTTTGTGAGAACCGAGGTGGAAACGTTTATTCCCGAACAGACGGATGCTGCGGGAGAAACCCCTTTTCCTCCTGATGACTATTACTTTTCCTCCTGCACCATGAAACTGGCGGGGAAAAACCTCGGACAACTCGACCTGCTGATCCCCCTGGCCATTCTCGGCTACACCCCACCGCAGGCCCCCAAAACCCCTCAGCCGGAAACCGAGCCGCCCGCCAATGCATTCACAGAGCCCTCAAGGACGACGACACCAGCAGGGGCAGAAAGACCTTTACCCTCTTCGTTATCCGTTTCTACAGAGGGTTCAGCAGGCGAAGCCATGGCCGCAATTATCGCGGACGATTCCGAAGAAGCGAAGAAATTTGTCAAAAACTTGACAGAGGCCGGATATCTCTGTAAAAATTTCACATTCGACGAAAATTTCAATGAAATTTTCGCATCGACAAATACCCGGATCGTTTTCCTGGTTATGAAAAGCGTGGGTTCGCAGGGGTTGGCTGCCGCCATAAAAATTCGATCGGCGTTGAAACGGGGGCAACCCATTATAGCCGCCGGTCCTCAATGGACGCGATCCAATGTGATCAAAGCGATCAAGTACGGCGCCACAGACATTCTGATTACCCCTGCCGAGGCAGAGGAAATCCTTCAAAAGGCTGGAAAACACATGGCTCAACCCTTGCCAGCAACAAGCTAAAGGGTAGAATTTAAGCGATGCCGGCCCCATCATCTGGCGACAATTGACTTCCCCCCGAGAAACGGAGACACCTGTGCGCAGCATACTTCTGGTTTCCCCCGACATTCCCAACAGGGAAGCACTTGCCATCAAACTTCGCAAAGAAATCGAGTGCATGGTTGTCGAAGCTGATTCTGCGGAGAGCGCTCTCGACGCTGCCGAAGGTCTTGACATCTCACTGCTGATCACGGACATCTTTCTGCCTGAGAAAAGCGGTCTCAAACTCATGCTGGATATCCGCAACCACCATCCGTCAGCAACAGCGATTGTCAGTCTCCCCACGGATAATCGCGAAAATATTCTGGAATCCCTCAATTCAGGCGCTCTCTTCTACATCAACAGTCCATTCGATCTGGAAGAAGCGGTAATCGTCGCCGCACGAAGCCTCACCCACCATGACCTGAAAACCCACAAGGAAACCAAGGGTCCCAAAATTCGCAAAACGGACGGTTTCCACGGGATCATCGGCAAATCGGCAAAGATGCAGAAGCTCTTTACCCTGGTTGAGAAAATCGCTGACGACGGATCGAGCACGGTGCTGATCCAGGGAGAAAGCGGCACCGGGAAGGAGCTCATCTCCAAAGCCATTCATGCCTTGAGCCCGCGGGGGGAAAAAAACTTCGTTCCGGTCAACTGCGCGGCGATTCCCGATGAATTGCTTGAAAGTGAACTTTTCGGGTATGAAAAAGGTGCGTTTACCGGTGCAACACAGGCCAAAAAGGGGCGAGTCCAGTATGCCGATGGCGGCACCCTGTTTCTAGATGAAATCGGAGATATGAAGCCCAATCTGCAGGCCAAACTGTTGCGGGTCCTGCAGGAAAAGGAATTCGAGCCGGTCGGAGGCATCAAACCGATCAAGGTCGATGTCCGCATTGTCGCCGCCACGCATCGCGACCTTGAAAAAGCGGTCAAGGACGGCACGTTTCGAGAGGACCTCTATTACCGGTTGAGTGTCGTTCCCATCGGCATTCCACCGCTTCGGGACCGCAAAGACGATATTCCCACACTGATCAAAAAATTCATGCAGGTTTACAATCGCGGCAAGAAACATCCCCTGCTGGGATTTTCGCCGGAGGCTATGAGCGCCCTGATCTCCTATCCCTGGCCCGGCAATGTGCGGGAACTCGAGAATCTGGTCCAGCGGCTCGTCATCCTGCATGGCGGTGAAACAATCGAAGCCTCGAACCTGCCCGACAAGTATATCGAATATCTCCCCGCCGCCCCGGCAGCGGAAAAGATTGAATCGCCCCACCAAGAAGCCGTCTTTAGCGCCGATGAACTGGATGACGGAGCGGACTTCAATACCCGAGTCAGCGAGTTTGAGGACCGTCTCATTCTTCAGGCGTTGATGAAAACGGGGGGGAACAAAAAGGAAGCCGCCCAGCTCCTGAATTTGAAACGCACCACCCTGCTGGAGAAGATCAAGAAAAAGCAGCTGGACAAGATGTTTACCGACAGCACTCCCACCAAGAACTGACCGTCGCCATAGCTGGGGCAGTCGATATGGGCATACGCAAACGGGGCATGTTGAAAAAAACATGCCCCGTTCCGTTTCATCCATATTCCTAGGACGAATGCGCGCTAGCCAGCCTGAACCTTGGCCGTGAATACCGGTAGAAATTGTTTGAGATCCGCCACCACCAGGACATCGGCAATCTCCCCGATCGGGGCATCACGGTCGGTGTTGATCGCCACAATGAAATCAGACTTCTTCATTCCAGCCAGATGCTGAATAGCCCCGGAGATACCGCAAGCCATATACAGTTTCGGAGCGACACTCTGCCCCGTGGTGCCTACCTGCCGGCTGTGGTCGGCCCAGCCGGCATCGACAACAGGACGGCTGGCGGCAAATTCACCCCCTAGCGCCTGCGCCAGAGCCGTAACAAGAGCCAGGTTCTCCGGTTTGCCGATCCCCCTTCCGGCACTGACGATAACCTCGGCTTTTCCGAGGTCCACTTCGGCTTTCTCGGCCATCACGTAGCCATCAAAGGTCACTTTTACCTCAGAGCCGCCACCCATTTTTTCCACAACCGGCGATTCCTCCATCGTGGAAGCCGCAGCAAACGCACCCGCTTGCAATGTCACGACGGTCACGGGAGTTTTGGGTTTCAGCCTTCTTCGCAACTTGGCGTTGCAGGCCGGCACGACGAACTCTCCACCGGCCTCGACCTCGACAACCTCGGAGAGAATCCCGGCGCCTAAAGCCAGCCCGACCCGCGGCGCCAGATCCCATCCGTAGGATGAATGGGAAAATACCACCATGTCAGGTTTTTCCTTTTCCACTACCTGGCTAATGAGGCCTTTATGCCCATCGGGGTTGAATTCGCCCACCGACGACACATCGGCAAGATAGAGTTTCCCCCCATAGTGTGGCAGCATATCCTCTCTGCCCGCCAGGAACATGACGGTTTCCGCCCCCAGTTTTGCGGCAAACGTTAACAGTTCATAGGTGGCCGGGAGAATTTTCCCATCCCTGAATTCACCAACCAGAAGTGCTTTCATGAGGCGCCTCCCTATCGAATGACCGTTGTTTTTTCTTTGAGGATACCAAGCAACCGCTCCGCCAGATCGCTGACATCCCCTTCCAGGATCAGACCGCCCCCTTTTCTCACCGGAGGATACATGCCGATCGTCTCTATCCGCGCATTTGCCTTCAGCAGGTCGCCGACCTCAACCGTCTGAATCTCTTTCTTCTTGGCTTTCATAATGTTGGGGAGCGTCGGATAGCGCGGCTTGTTGAGACCGAGTTGACAGGTCACCAGAGCAGGGATGGGGGCGCTGACTTTAGCCCTGAGCCCGCCTTCCAGCTCCCGTTCCGCCCTAACCCGCTGGCCGTCGCACTCAAAGCGTACAAGCGTCGTCAGCACAGAAACGCCAAGCATCTCTCCAACCAGAACCCCGACCTGGGCAGATCCCCGGTCCTGCGACTGCATGCCCATAAAAATAAGATCATACCCCTTATCCCGGGCATACTCGGCGATGATCGAGGCAATCTCAAACGGATCCTTTTCATAGCTGTGGGCATCGCGCACATGCACCCCACGATCCCCCCCCATGGCAAGGGCCTTCTTGATCGTTTCCACGACCCGATCGGCACCGACGGAGAGAATGGTGATATCCGCCTCTCCCACCTGTTCCTTAAGCAACACGGCCTGCTCCACGGCATATTCATCGTACTCGTTCATCCGCCAGGCCAGGTCTGTTTCTTCGAACCACGTCCCTTGCGCATTGATTTTAAACCGCGATTCCAAATCGGGAACCTGCTTGATGCACACGAGAATTTTCATCACCCACCTCCTTACGCTGCACGTGCCCTTCCGGGTTCTTTAACCGTTCCCCTTGACGGCGAGCCGTTCCATGAGAATTTCAGCAATATCCCGGGCCTCCAGAGAGGCTTCCTGCCCGGTTCCCTTGATCCCGTCCTCGAACATGGTCAGGCAGAAGGGACACCCGGAGACAAGAAGCGGCGCCCCGGTTTGGGCCGCCATCGAGACCCGCATGTTGTTGATGCGGGTGCCCAGGGTTTCTTCCGCGAGAATGCGCCCACCACCCGCGCCGCAACAGAAACTGTTCGAATGACTTCTGGACATTTCGGCGAGGCTCCCGCCGGCAATCTGCAAAAGCATCCGGGGTTGCTCATACAGGCCGTTATAACGCCCCAGGTAGCAGGAGTCGTGGAAGGTTGCCGAAAAGGACTGGGGCCGCAGTTTCAGGCGCCCCTGCTCCACCAGGCGTGCCAGAAACTGGGTATGATGTTCGACTCTCAACTCAAAACCCAAATCCCGATAATCCCTGGAAAGCGTATTGAAGCAATGCGGACAGGTGGTCACCACATGCTTGACACCATAGCCAGTAAGACGCTCCACATTGTCGGCGGCCAGACTCTGATAGAGGTATTCATTGCCGATTTTCCGCACCGGCTCTCCGCAACAGCGCTCTTCCTTACCGAGAATCCCGACCTTGACCCCGGCAGCACGACATAACTGCACAAAACTTCTGGCGACAGCCTGGTTGCGTTTATCGAATGAGGCATAGCAACCGACAAAATAGAGAACGTCGACCTCGGCATCTTCAGACAACGGTTTGATTCCCAACCCTTCGGCCCACTCGCCCCTGGACGCGTACCCGATTCCGAAAGGGTTGCCGTTGACTTCGGTATTTTCCGCCGCGGTCATCACTTCCTCGCCCGGGAACGCCCCTTCCATCAGCACCAGGTTCCGGCGCATTTCTAGAATTTTGGGAACATGCTCGATACCCGCGGGGCAGATATCCTGGCAGGCAAAGCAGGTGGTGCAGGACCACAAGGCATCCGTGGACACGGTCTCCACCAAACCGGCATCCGGGTGGGTAAAGGCCACCTCCCCGATCTGGTTGACGACACGCATCGGAGAAAGCGGTTTATCCGTGGCATACGCCGGGCAGCGATCCTGGCAGCGTTTACAGAGCGTGCAGGCATCGGTATCGAGCAGGTCTTTCCAGGCAAGGTCCCCCACCTTTGCGGCACCGAAACTCTCCGCCGCCTCGTCCTCGAGATCGAGAGTTGTCATCTTTCCCCGCGGACCGTGATCGGAGAAAAGATAGTTGGCGCTGGTCGTAAAAATATGACGGAATTTTGTTATAGGGATCAGCAGGATAAACCCCAGGACCAGAGCGAAATGCCCCCACCAGAGTCCGAC
>QKGY01000436.1 GCA_003250235.1 Desulfuromonadaceae bacterium | reverse complement strand
GCCCGGTAATGAACCCGGCCTTCCCGGCGGTGGTATAAACCAGCCCCACCTGCTGAAGGGAAGCGCCGGTAAACAGGGCAAACCCCGCCAGACATCCCCCCAGAAGAAGGGATTTTGCTGAAACTGGCGGTAGAGGCGACGGTGCCCGGTTCTGTCGCCGTCGGCCCAGCACCCAGAGAGGAACCAGCGACAGACTCCCCAGAGCAAAGCGGACTCCGTTGAAAGTAAACGGGCCGACATGATCCATGCCGAGCCGTTGCGCGACAAAAGCAAACCCCCAGATGGCGGCGGTCAGCAGCAATAGGATATCGGATTTTATCGCAGGGGTTCTCTTCATGCCCCAAAGCTCCCGCATCGTAATGGTATGCCTTCATCAATTGGCGCGGACGATACAGTCTCTGCGATTGCAAGTCAAGGCTTCTCTCCCAGGGGAATCTTTAAAAAGACCTTGACAATCCCATCCAGCCCCCTATAATTATGACCAAATTGGTAATATTTTTTTCACCTCAAGGAGAATGCCCATGGCCCAGTGGAGCTGCGAAAAGTGCGGCTATGAAAAAGAAGGACGCTGCAAGCCCAAAAAATGTCCGACGTGTAATGAACAAACCAACTTTGTGAAAAAATAACCGTCTCTCCCCGCGGTTGCCCCGATCTTCCTCCCCCCGGGGTGACCGCTCTTCCTCCCCTTCGCTCGCACAACAGAAAAAGGCCCTGAAAAGGGCCTTTTTCTGTTGTATGACTTTAGCGCCACCCTCTTTCCCCTCCCCCATTGACATCGTACATCAAAGGATTACCCTTGAATCAGGCATTGCCATCTTTCCGGGAGGACGTCATGCGACAAAAACACCTGGATGAGATCCGAACGCGACTGTACCAGACACGCGAGAACCTGTTGCTTGAACTCAGGCACAAGAACGAAGAGGCAGCCCGACTCATGGACGAGGGCGTAGCGGATATCGGGGACATGAGCCTGACAGACGAGCTTAAAGATTTTCTCCACCTCCTGGGTGACAGCAAACGAGAGGAGATCCTGCGGATTGATGATGCTCTGGAACGGCTTAGACAAGGGGCATACGGGATCTGCGTACAATGCGGTGAAGAAATAGATATTCAACGCCTGCAAATACGCCCCACAGCCCGCTACTGTATCCGTTGCAAAACCATTATGGAAAAAAATGAAAACGAGAAAGCGGGGCCTGGGCGCGGAACAATCTAGCAAAAAAATTCATGATTTTTTGTATAAAAAAGTCACTTTCCCTTCTACGAGTTTGTGTTAGAATATATTCAGAATTGAACCGATCTTTGAAGCTCTGGGGTGTCCGATATTGGGCTTTGATTTATCCTCAACGCCAGGTGTATTTTTTCCCGGGTAAAGCGGTGGTGAGCCAGCCCGCCTTCGAGCGGGACGCCTGAAGCCACTTTCAGGGAAAGGTTTCTGAGGCTGACGCAGGAATTCAGGACACGATCGACATCCCGGAGCATCCTTCAACATGAATTCGAAGTCGGTGTGATGCGGTCTAACGCCGGACGCCGTCCATCCCTCAAAGACGGGATACCGAAACTGAAGGAGGTTCCGGCTCTGAGCGGAGCCGAAGCCACCATCAGCGAAAGGATTCCCGGTCAGCGGATTGGAAAAAGCGGGCCGTGATCACATCGACTTCGTCCCATAAACACGAGAGCCCCCTCCTGGATGGAGGGGGCTCTCGTGTTTTCACCACCTGACAGGGTTCAGACCACAGCGAACGGCCTATCCCCGACCCTTCCATAACTAAAATGAAGAGCTCTTTTCACCCGGGCAACAAGTCGCTCATGCGGAAGAGGCACTCCGAGATAGTCCCAATAGCCTTCATTCAAAAGACGCACCTCTTCCTCAATGGACGGATTGCCGGTGAGCGCCATAACCGGAATATTCCGGGTCACGTCGTTGGACTGAAGAATCTGAAACATGTCGAACTCATTCGTTCTGGTCATCGAGATATCGACAAGGGCCAGATGAGGTTCATGGCGAAGAACTGCCCGGAGGCCATCCAGCAGGCCGCCTTCGTCAAAAACCTGAAATCCTTCGGCATGCAGGGCCTGCCGGATATCGGTGCTGACTTCATTGCCGGAACTCACAACGAGGACTCGCCATTGCTTGTTGAGGGTCGATGCGCTTTCTCCATGGTAATGCTTGCGAACGGCACTGTGAATCTCTTCCGGGGTCGTCAGAAAAGGCACGATATGCAAACCGAGGCCTTCCCCAAACCGCTCGATGTCTGCCTTATCCAGGGGATTGACCATCGCCAGATACAGGGATTTTTCCGTACGCCGCAAGGGGAAAATCATCTTCTCCAAAGCCGTTTCCCCATTCACGGTATTCAGAACGGCATCCGGAATCATCCGTTCGGCGAGTTTCGAAACAGCCTGCATGCCGTACTGGTGGGCCAGAACCAGAGTAATGTCCTTTTCGCTGATCAGTTCCATGGCCTCAAGCACTTCACCGAGCCGCCCCCCCTGCCGCATCTGCAGATCCAGTGCCTTATCCAGATTGGCCTGAGTCAGAACTCCGGCCTCGACCAGGATTTCGCCAAACTTCCTGCGCTGCATATCCAAAACTCCCATTCCGCCGTCTCTCCGGCAAACATCAAACCAAAGGACCCTACAATAGTCGGATTCTTCAAATCAAGCCTTTTGTCCCAGGGTTCCAGAGCCACAAAACGGCTCTTTTTCCGTTGCAACGGAAAAGGGCAAGGCATAGAATCGCGAGCATTTCTTCCGGCGATTGCCTTCCTCCGGAGATCGGGTAAAAATATCATCACACCCAAAAACGAGAACAACACAGGGAGAAGACTTCCATGGAAATTGAAAAAGGCGCCGGGAAAATCGCCAAAACCCTCCGGGTTCTGATCCAGGACAAGCCGGGCTACCTCGGGAAACTGACCTCGGCCATCGGTATGGCCGGCAGCAACATCGGGGATATCCGTCTCATTCGCCTGGGCCGGACCCACAACACCCGGGAAATGACCATCTATGTGGACTCCGAAGAGCAACTGGAAAAGATCCTCGACAACATCGCCCAAGTCGAGGGCATTATCGTCGAAGACGTGATCGACCTGGTGCATCAGTTGCACGAGGGTGGAAAAATCGCCATGAAGGGGAGGCTTCCTATCAACGGCATCGGCGATATACGCAAGATCTATACACCCGGCGTCGCCTCCATCTGCCGCGACATTCAAAAGAAACCGGAGCTGGCCTACCGTTATACGGCGATACCCAATCAGGTCGCCATCGTCACCAACGGTACGGCCATACTCGGGCTCGGCAATATCGGTGCCATCGCCGGGATGCCCGTCATGGAGGGGAAAGCGGCCCTGTTCGATCACCTGGTCGGAATCAGCGGCATCCCCATCCTCATCCAGAACAACGACCCGAAGGTCATTATCGAAACCGTCAAAAACATCGCACCGACCTTCGGGGCCATCAAGATCGAGGATATCGCCGCCCCCGAATGCTTTGAAATCGAAGACACTCTGGATCAGGCTCTTGACATCCCGGTCATGCACGACGACCAGCATGGCACCGCAGTCGTAGTCCTGGCCGCCCTGCTCAATACCATCCGTTATTCGGGCCTCATGCTGAGTAAATCGACCATCGGCGTTATCGGTCTGGGGGCTGCAGGAATGGGTATCTCCAAGTTGCTTCTGTCTTACGGAGTAAAGAAAGTCATCGGCACCGATCTCAAGGCGGAGTCCCGGGAGATGCTCGAATCCGTCGGCGGTGCATCGGGATCCCTGGGCGACGTCATGAACGAGTCCAATATCGTCATTGCCACCACAGGTTGCCCAGGATTGATCAAACCGGAGATGGTACGCAAAGGGCAGGTCATCCTTGCCCTTTCCAACCCCAACCCGGAAATCACTCCGGAAGACGCCATGACTGCCGGAGCCGCTTTTGCCGCCGATGGCAAAAGCGTCAACAACGCCCTGGGATTCCCCGGCATCTTCCGCGGGGCGTTGAATGTCAGAGCGACGAAAATCAACAACAAGATGAAGATTGCCGCAGCCAAGGCCATCGCTGCCTGTGCCGAAGAGGGAGAACTGGTCCCCTCGATCCTGCATCCGGATGTGCACGGTCGCGTAGCCGAAGCCGTTGAACGGGCGGCCCTCGAATCGGGGATCATCAAACCCTGGGAATAAGAGGAACAAAAGATGGCATAAAAAAAGGGAGCTCGTAAAGGCTCCCCTTTTTTATGCCGGTATCATCCGGATCAACTGCAGGAGACGGGAAGGGGACACTCCACCCGGGTATAAAGACTGAAGTTCAATGGCTTGTCGATTGGCAAAGGTTTCTGATTGATATATAACCCTATCAGGGTTCCGGAAAGGACATCCTGCCCGTAGCGGTTTCCTAGAACTCCTTGCGCACACTCAAGATGGACGGGGCATTGCTCGATACCGGCAATTCCGCTGGCCATGCCGTACCAGGGACTCAGCCCCGGAGCATGGGCCATATCCTCCTGCCTGTGGGTCAACCACTCGCGAAAAGCCGGGCGGGAAACCAGATCATCCGGTGGAAGGCTGACCACAAATCCTTCACCGTTACGGATCAGGGCTCGGGCGGGGGTCCCATGACGAAACGCCAGGGTCAATACGGCAGGATGGTTCCAGACCACGCCCATCCACGGCGAAGGCAAGAGACAGCACCGCCCTTCCGCCGACCTAAAAGTCACCAGTGCGGAAGGTGTCGGGAAAAAAGAAGGATCGAGATTTGATCGGCAATCCATAAAAAAACTTACTCCATGCTTTTTCTTCAACAATACAGGAAAAAAATCGCCCCAAACAAGGGAAAAATAAAAAATATTCTTGACACCATTTATGGGCTTTTTTAATAATCGAACAACAACCCTTAAAAGGAGTACTGCAGTGAAGCTTTCCACCAAAGGACGTTATGGGGTGCGCGCTCTGTTTGACATGGCGTACAATTCCGGTACCCTTCCCACTCAGATCAAAGACATCTCCCGGCGGCAGGACATATCCCCCCGCTATCTCGAACAGATATTCCAGGACCTCAAGAAATCGGGTTTGCTCAAGAGCAAGCGCGGCCCCCAGGGCGGATACGTGCTGGCCCGCAAGCCCGAAGAGATCCGCATCAGCGAAATCATTCTGGCCACCGAAGGGGAACTTTTCCTGGTCTCCTGCACCAAGGAAAATGAAGATTGCCACGGCAAATGTGATTTTGACGGACAATGTGTCACCCAGAGCGTCTGGTCGGAAGCCAACCGCCGACTCAATGAATTCTTTTCTTCTCTGACCTTGAAGGATTTGTGTGACAGAGCCAAAGAAATGGGGCTGGAAAAGGAACTCGATCACCGTTTCATGTATTTCATTTAATAGCTACTTTTTCCAAGTACGCATAAGGAACCCTGCATGCCGATCACGCTAAGCGACACCCCTCTGGGACAAATCGGAAATACGCCTTTAGTGCGGCTGAATGTACTCTCTGATGCCAACTCCGCCACAATCTGGGGCAAAATGGAGGGGCTGAATCCCGGTGGGAGCGTCAAGGACCGAATCGCCCTGGCCATGATCGAGGACGCCGAGCAGACAGGAAAAATCAAACCCGGCGACACCCTGGTCGAGCCGACCAGCGGGAACACGGGAATCGGACTCTCGCTGGTGTGTGCGGTCAAAGGGTACCATCTGATTCTGACCATGCCGGAGACCATGAGTCTGGAACGTCGTCGACTGCTCAGCGCGTATGGCGCCGAACTCATCCTGACCCCGGGCAACCTGGGAATGCGCGGCGCCATCGACCGGGCAGAAGAATACGCCCTGGCCGAAGGGGCCTTTATGCCCCAGCAATTCAAAAACCCCGCCAACCCCAGAATCCACGAACTGACCACCGGTCCGGAGATCCTCAAGGCCCTGGACGGCAAGGTGGACGGATTTGTCGCCGGCGTCGGCACGGGCGGTACCATTACCGGCGTCGGACACGTGCTGCGGCAGGCCAATCCCGGCGTCCATATCGCCGCGGTGGAACCGGCCGCTTCGCCTGTTCTGTCCGGAGGGGATCCCGGTCCCCACATGATCCAGGGTATCGGCGCGGGCTTCATCCCCGACACACTGGACAGCAACGTATACAACGAGGTTATCACCGTCCGCAATGAGGATGCCATGAACACGGCCCGCCGCCTGGCGAGAGAAGAAGGCATTTTCTCGGGGATATCCGCCGGCGCCAACGTCTTTGCCGCTCTGCAGGTGGCTCGTCGTCTGGGCCCGGGGAAAAATGTGGTGACCATTCTCTGCGACACCGGCGAGCGATACCTGTCCACCGGCATATTCGATTGACGTGCGGGCACTGTTCGAACCCCGGACAGCGCCATCGCCACTTCTTAAAAGGTCGAAAAGCCGGGAGTCGCCTCCCGGCTTTTTCATTGAAGGCTTTTCCCCGATCCACTATGCTTGGGGTTCACAGGAAGGGACTCCCATGGACCTGTCTGCCAAATACACCAACCTTCTATCTGTGCTGCGGGATATCGGCCCGGCAGCCATTGCTTTTTCCGGAGGCGTTGACTCGACGCTGCTGCTGCATGTCGCCGCAGAGACGCTCGGTACGGACAAGGTTCTTGCCATCACCGCCACGTCGGAGGCATTTCCGGCCCAGGAATGTGAAGAAAGTCGCGCCCTGGCAATCGCCTGCAATACCCGGCACATCCTTCTTCCCGTCACCCCTCTTGACGATCCCAGGGTAGCCGCCAATGGCCGCGACCGCTGTTATTTCTGCAAGCGACTGATCTTCTCCGCCTGTCTGGGCAAGGCCCGGGAACTGGGATTTCCTTTCCTGCTCGACGGGACCAATGCCGACGATGATCTGGACCACCGCCCCGGCACCCAAGCGGCCCGCGAGCTGGGCGTACGGTCTCCTCTTCAGGAGACCGGCCTGACCAAGGCCGAGATTCGCGAACTCAGCCGTCAACGTTCCCTGCCGACCTGGAACAAGCCCCCCCTGACCTGCACCATGACCCGCTTTCCCTATGGAGTCGCGATTACCCCGCAGAAGCTTGCCCAAGTTCGCCGCTGCGAAGCGTTTCTTCTCGCCAGGGGATTTTCCGGTTTTCGCGTACGTTACCATGGCGACGTAGCCCGCCTTGAAATTGCCCCTTGCGATTTCGGTAGATTTCAGGATACTGCCTTACGTACGGCCGTTGCAGAGGCCTTTCGCGACGCCGGCTTCACGTATGTAGCCCTCGATCTTGACGGGTATCGCCAAGGAAGTCTGAACGCCGGCAGCGATACCCCATCACTTTGAAAACGGACCTAGAGTCAGCAGGAGAGACGCCATGAATCGAACCCGTGCCCTGCTCGCCGTTTGCTTCTGCGCCGGAATGATAGGCGCTCTCGCCAACAGCCTGGCCATTTGGCTGCTGTACCAATGGGGCATTTATCAGCTGGCCGGCGTGGCGATGGAGCCTGGTTTCACAATGGCGTGGCTTTATACCCGACTGATCTGGGGAGGACTCTGGGGCATCCCTTTTTTTCTCACCGTCGGCCCTCCCAGAAACCGCCGGCACTGGATCCGCAAAGCCCTCTGGATGAGCTTGCTCCCCACCGCCGCGCAACTCTTTTACATATTTCCGAACCAAACCCCGTACGGGATGTTCGGAGCCGGTCTCGGCACCCTCACGCCCCTGTTCGTTGTTTTGGTCAACCTCGTCTGGGGCTTCTTTACCGGCCTGTTCACCCGACTGCTCTGGGGGCGTACATGACAGGGAACCGGCCTTGCTCCGGCTGGGGGCACTGCGTCCTTTTTCTCACAGGGGTCTTATTGGTTCTCGGCACCTGCCTGGCCCCTACGGCGTCTGCCGAAGAGCTTACCGGTAAGGTGCTGTGGATCTACGACGGCGACACGATCAAGGTCTCAGGCATCGGCAAAGTGCGCCTGATCGGCATCGACACCCCCGAGCATGAACGATCCGACCGGGACCGCAGCTTTACCCGCCTGGGAATTCCCGCACGAAACCTACGACCCACAGCCAAAGCCGCGCTGCATTACAACATCGACAGGGTAAAAAACCACCCTGTCCGTCTCGTCACCGACACCGACACCCATGATCGCTACGGACGCCTGCTGGCCTATGTTTACCTGGATGACGGCACCCTGCTCAATCGCCTTCTCCTCGAACAGGGGTTTGCCATCGTCTACCGCCGGTTTGATTTTGCCCTGAAAGAGGATTTTCTCGCAGCGGAAGCGCGGGCCCAAAATGCCAGGAAAGGACTATGGGCGACGCAATAGACGGACACGGGCAAAAGAGACGCACAGCGCGCTACCTCTTGAAATGGCCTGATGGCCATGCTAAAAAATGCCCCACATCCCTGTCCGGAAAGGTCATTTCATGGAAAGTTTACAGGATTTTTTCAACCAGAACGTTTTGGGCATCGGCGTGAGCCGCTACGCCGCGGCTTTCGGCATTCTGATCGCGGCGATGATTCTCAAGCGAATCGCCGATCACCTGTTCAAACGCATCCTCTTGCCCCTGGCCGAAAAATCCGCCAACACCTACGACGATCTGGTCCTGCAGAGTCTGCGCAAACCGGGGGAATTCCTCATCACCCTCGCCGGTCTGTTTCTGGCGGTCCAGGTCCTTCAACTGCCTGTCGAACCGGTGAATGTCCGCCGTTTTGCGCACGCCCTGCTCAAGGTCATCATCACCGCCGACATCGCCTGGGCCCTGTTCAACCTAGTGGCCGTTCTGGAGTCCTACCTCCTCACGTGGACCCGCCGCACCGAATCGGCCCTTGACGACAACCTACTCCCCTTTGTGCGCAAAAGCCTACGGGTGTTCATTGTTTTCATGGCCGTCCTGATGGCCATTCAGAATCTCGGCTATTCGATCTCCGGCCTGCTCGCATCTCTGGGGATCGGTGGCGTGGCCGTGGCGCTGGCGGCCAAGGACACCCTGTCCAACATCTTCGGCTCCTTCATGATCATCCTCGATCGGCCCTTCGGCGTCGGCGACTGGATCAAGGCCGGCGATATGGAGGGAACGGTGGAGGAAGTCGGGTTCCGTTCCACCAAAGTCCGTACCTTTGCCAAAACCCTGATCTCGGTCCCCAACAACGTTATCGCCAACATGCCGCTGGACAACTTCAGCCGCATGCCCAAACGTCGCATCAAGATG